>JBNKOQ010000218.1:0-6146 GCA_050294735.1 Roseibium sp.
CCCATGATGTTGAAGGTGATCAGGATGTCGTTGAAACCGGCGTCAGCGAATATCTCCGCCTCGCTCACCTTCTGACAATTTATGCCTTTGGCACCGGCCTTGACCTGTTGAGCCGCGACGGCGGGGATTTTGTGCGTTTTGATGTGAGGACGGAATGCAAGCTCGTGCTCGTCCATATAGGCCTGCACGCGCTGAATGTTGGCAGCCAACCGGGTTTCATCGATGAGCGGGAGCGGTGTCGAGAGCTCGTCCAGTGGTGTTCCGGGCCCGGCCACCATCGGACGTGACTCAGGCTGCTTCAGTGCCATGGGGGTTCTCCATCATTGGCCAGATATCTGTCCGGACATTCCGATAGGCTGTGGTCGCCGGCGAATTGGGGTAGGGGGTGCCGGCCGAGCAATAAAGAATGTCCGATGCAATCTTCGAAAAGGAGGCGTGGAAGTGGTTGGTCGACTTAATGACCAGAATCCGCTTGCCTGCCGGATCTATTCCCATAGCGGAAAAGAGAGAAGGGTCAAAGCTTTGGGCACGTACCGAGTTCAAAATGATGTCTGTTCCGTTGAGGCGGATGTGGGCGGCGTCTCCGAACGGGGCGAGGCTTTCACCGAATTTCATTTCGGCGTTTTTGACAAGCCGGATGATTTCAATTTGTCCGTCGACCGGGCTTCCCGTCCCGGGGGCTGACTTGGCCCCGAATCTCAACGGGATTGTTGCACCTTCGCCTGCTGCCATACAGATTTGGACGGCAATCGGATCCCAGATGGTGCCAACCGCAACGCCCTCGGCGCCTCGCCTAAGAAGCTCTTCCAGAATGATCGTCGCATCGCCCGCTGTCCCGCCTCCCGGATTGTCCCACATGTCGGCGATAACCACGGGACCCTCGGCTGCTGCCATAGCTTTGGTTACCGCCTGATCGACGGAGAGCTGCGGCATCAGATGGCGGCCGCGATTGGCATAGAGTTCCATACCGAGCTCGGTTGCAAGCCGGAGGCCCTTCTCTGGTTGCGCGTCGGTAACGGCAATCATCTTCGTGCCCATCTCCGGCACATCGCCGGCCATGAAACCGTGGACAGCCGAGAGACTGAGAACATCTGGGTCGTCCTTCTCGATGCGCATCATCTTGTCGACGAATTGACGCATCGGGGCACGCGAAGTTGGAAACACATCGATCATACGGCAATCGAAAACCGACATCACCGGCTTGACCCGCCCTTCGAGCGTGTCGATTGCGATTCTCCAGAGGTCCTCGGCACGGTCAACGAAGTCGGTATGCGGGAACTCCTTGAAGAAGACAAAGAAATCAGCGGCTTCCACCCGCTTTGCCGTCAAATGACTGTGCGGATCCAGCTCGGCGCACACAAGGACGTTCGGCCCAACAATATTGCGGATCCTGGTGAGCAGGTCGCCTTCCGGGTCGGGATACCCATCGGCAACCATGGCCCCATGGAGGCCTAGAACGACACCATCGACCGGCATGGCGGCGCGGAGCTGATCAAGGATTTCATCCCGCAGCCCCTCATAGGCCGCCTTGTTGATCAACCCGGCAGGATCGGCCCAGGCGGCGGTCCCTTCAACGAGCGTCCATCCCTTTTCGGTTGCAATCCGCCGGCCTACCGTGAGCGGTGCTGAACACAGTGTCGGTGTTGCAGGATGCTGTCCTGGCAATGCATAGAGCGACGCTTCAAATGCGCGCCGGTCAATGCATATCGGCGAGAATGTATTGGTTTCGGTCGCCAGGACCGCGGTAAAGAGTTTCAAGGAATGTTCCTGACTGTTTTCATATGCAGGGAAAGCTCAGGCCTTGCTTTGCGGATAAGGAAGGTAGCCGGTGAAGCCACTGATTTTCCAGCGGCCTTCATGCAGGCGGCAATAGTAGAGCGTTTGCCATTGCATGGCATCGAAACCTCCGTCCGCCTTTTTCAGGCCGCCATCGAACTTCTTGCGAACCAGAGCCACGTCGCCCCGGATGTCGATCTCTTCCAGAACCGTTGCGGTATGAATTGCTGTCTTCGGATCCTCGGCGAAGGCGGTGTCGGCAAATTCCCTTGCCTGCTTCAGCCACTCGTCGCGGAAATCCTCCAGTGTTGGAAACGCCAGTGTCCAGTGGTCCGGGTCGGAAGCCTTGTTTCCGCTGATACCGAGAAACCCGTCCGGGATGAAATCATCCTCTACCATCGCCCAGTCTGCGCTCAGAAAGGCGGCGATATCGCGGGTGACCAGCATCTCCCATATCTGATGCCTGGCATCATCCGTTTCGGGGAAGGGATTTTTGAAGGGATCTCGCATTTCACCGGCTCATATCTAAATATTTTTCATAGATGACATTTTTCCTAGTCAAAATCTTTCTAATATGGTTGTCTGTCAATTAGAAAAGAAAATAATTTGCATAAACGTGACGGAGAGACACAAAGTGACGATCAAGCGATACGGTGTCGAAAAGGCCGGAGCCGGCGGGCAAACATTGCCTTTTGCGCGGGCGGTTGAAGCGGATGGCTGGCTGCATGTCTCCGGCCAGGTTGCCATGGAAAATGGGGAAGTGATTGAAGGCGGGATTATCCCTCAGACCCACAAGGCGATAGAGAATCTCATCAAGATCCTGACTGAAGCCGGGTATGGCATGGAACATGTGGTGCGGTGCGGCGTGTGGCTGGACGATCCGCGCGACTTCTGGACCTTCAACAAGATTTATCAGGGGTATTTTGGAGAGCATCCGCCAGCGCGCGCCTGCGTACAGGCCTCAATGATGGTTGATTGCAAGGTCGAAATCGACTGCATAGCCTATAAACCGAAGGGTTAAGGCCTGCAGGGGGATTCGGCATCGATGGATATTCTGGCAAAAATTCAGGAAGAGCAGGGGCAGTTTTCACAGGCTGAAAGGCGTATCGCCGGTATCCTGCAGAACAGCTTCGATTTTGCCGTGAATGCCTCGATCGTGGAACTCGCTGAGCGGGCAGAAGTATCGCCTCCAACAGTCACGCGGTTTTGCCGGCGGCTTGGCTGTCAGAGCTATTCGGACTTCAAAGTCCAACTGGCGAAGACAAGCTATGTCGGCGCGCGGTATTTGAACCCAGCGGCGAAAAGCACCGAGCCTGCGGATGTCGCGGAAGATATCGTCACCAAGGCGCAAAACGCATTGTTTCTGTTTCATCGGACATTCGATCCGGTGCTGGCGCAAACTATCGCGGAATACCTCGCCAAGGCTGACATGATCTATGCGTTCGGATCGGGCGGGAATTCATCGATGATTGCAGCGGAGCTGCAGAACAGGCTGTTCCGCCTCGGGTCGCGCATTTCCACGTGCAGCGATCACTCGATGCAGATGATGATTGCCGCAGCGGCGCGTCCGGAAGATGTGGTGATCGGGTCGTCCTTTTCGGGGCGGAATGGTGAGCTGGTCCGTTCGCTCGGCCTGGCGCGCGATTGCGGTGCCACCACCATTGCGCTGACCCAGGCCAACAGTCCTGTCGCCCGTTCGGCGGAGCATGTGATCCCGGTCGATTTACCGGAAGGGGACAACATTTTCCGCCCGACCTCGACCCGCTTTGCCTATCTCGCGCTGGTCGACATTCTGGCCAGCCTTGTCGCCTATCACAATAAGACGCAGTCGACCGTGACACTGCGTCAGATCAAACAACAGCTTGTCGCCTATCGTGACGAAGACGACAAGCAACTCCTCGGAGACTGAGCCCGTAAGCGGCGGCGGCCTCCGGATTACCTACAAGGGACGACCATGTCTGGAACCGTTGCTGTGGTCACCGGCGCTGCGGGTGATATTGGCCTGGCGATCGCCGGGCGACTAGCGAAATCACATGATTTTGTAATCCTTGCGGATATCGACAAGGATGCCGTGGAGACCGTGTGCAAGGACCGGCCAGGTACATTTGTGCCGGCTGTCTGCGACGTGACGCTGGAAAGCGATTGCCGGAAACTGGCCGAGCTGGCTTCGAACAAGGGAGCTGTGACCACATTGGTCAATAATGCGGGGGCGGCGAGGGCTGTTAGTCTGGCCGATACGACAGCATCGATCTGGCGGCAGGACGCAGCGCTCAATCTGGAGGCAGCCTTTCTGTGCTTTCAATGCTTTGAACCCTATTTGCGGCAGACAAAAGGGTCTTTGGTCAATATCGCGTCGGTCAACGGGCTGGCCGTCTTCGGCCACCCGGCCTACAGCGCCGCCAAGGCAGGCCTTGTTCACCTGACGAAGTTGATTGCAGTCGAATACGGCAAACACGGCATTCGGGCCAATGCGGTTGCTCCCGGCACCGTGCGCACACAGGCGTGGGAGGCCCGGGCAGCGGCCAACCCTGACGTCTTTGAGGACGCCAAACGCTGGTATCCGCTGCAGCGCGTTGTGGCACCCGAAGACGTGGCGAATGCCGTGTCCTTCCTTGCAAGTGCCGAAGCCTCCGCCATCACGGGCGTCTGTCTTCCGGTCGATTGCGGTTTGCTCGCAGGACAAGCGGAGTTGGCCCGGACCTTCTCGCAATCCGACAATTACTGATCCTATCAATCATCCCGATGCATCTTGAGGACTATCCATGACGACGTCTCCATTTGTGCTCGAAAACAGCTGGCATTCTCTCGGCGGAGAGCTGTGCGGCGGCTTTTCATTTGTTCTGCATAATCTTTCGGACACAGCGATTTCGAACTTCCGGGTTGTCTACACCTGCCTGACGCGGACAATTGAAGAGCCTGTTTGCGAGAACGCTGTGTTTCTTCGCCGCAATGCGAACTTTCACGAATTCGGTCCACCTCCCGGGTTTTCGCTGGCACCAGGCCAGAGCTGGTCGTTCAAGGTCGATGGAATGCTGAGGGCCGCCAATCACCGCACGGATGGCGCCAAGTCGGCGTATGTGACGCTGGAGGACGGCCGGCATGTTACCGCAGCTGTTGGCGATCTCATGCTGGAGGGGCGGCACAGCGACCCGGAGCCGAAGCTGCTGCCAGAAGGCCGGTTGACCCAGCCGTATTGTCTTCAGCCATGGCCAGCTTCAAGTGATCTAGTCGCGGGCGATATAGTCCCGAGCGCTTTATTTGCCCAGCCTGGCGCAACCCAGGAAGAGCGTCTGTCCATGGCCTCCGTTCAGGCGCTGTATCAGCGCCTGTTTCCCTCCGCGCATGTTCCGTTTGCCCTGTCGCCTGTTCATGAAGGCAAGCCGGTAACTTTTGTGAGGAAAAGCGGTCTGGCGGCGGAGGCCTACGAGCTATCGTTTGCGCCGGAGGGAATCTCGCTTGGGTATGCCGCGGCCGCGGGCTTGCAGTATGGCCTGACGGCTCTGGCCCAGATGCTTCACGGCGCACGGACGCATCCCGCTGCGTTCAAGTTTCCGGTTTCAGGAACGATCGAGGATGCGCCGCGCTATAGCTGGCGGGGCTGTCATCTGGACGTCTCCCGTCAGTTCTATCCGGTCGCCGATGTGACACGGCTGATCGACATCATGGCCTGGCTGAAGATGAATGTCTTTCATTGGCACCTCACCGACGACGAGGCCTGGCGCCTGGAGATCAAGGCTTTTCCGGAGCTCACCACCATCGGCGCGACCCGGGGGCCGGACGAGGCATTGTTGCCTCAGCTCGGTAACAGCGCGGAGCCGGTTTCCGGCTTTTATTCGCAAGACGATGTGCGCGGGATTGTTTCCCATGCGGCGGCCTTGTCTATGGAGATCGTTCCGGAGGTGGATATTCCCGGACACAGCACGGCGGCTTTGGCGGTCCTGCCTTATCTGACGGACGGTCAGGAAGCTCCGGACAGCTATCGGTCCGTTCAAGGCTTCCCAAACAATGCGCTCAATCCGGCCATCGAGGAAACATACGATTTTCTCGCGAAGGTGTTCGACGAAATGGTCGACCTGTTTCCGTCGAAATACCTTCATATCGGCGGCGATGAAGTGGCCGACGGTTCCTGGCTTGCGTCTCCTTTGGCACGCAAACTCATGGAGAAGGAAGGCCTTGAGGGAACCTTTGGCCTGCAGTCCTATTTCATGAAGCGTATCCAGATGATGCTGCAGGAACGGGGCAGGAAACTTGCCGGCTGGAATGAAGTCGCCCACGGCGGCGGCGTTGAGGCCGAAGGCACATTGCTGATGGCCTGGCAGAATCCGGAGGTTGGTATCGGCCTTGCCCGCGAGGGCTATGACGTGGTGATG
>JBNKOQ010000219.1:0-6140 GCA_050294735.1 Roseibium sp.
CCGCACCGGATTGATGCCGCCCTGGCCTGAAATACCCAGGCTGTTGATATCGTCCGCCAGCTTCAACTCAAATGGGATCTGTTCCCCTGCGGCAAACCCCAGCGGATTGGTCAGGCTGCCGCTAACCGTCAACGCTTTGTCACGCCAGGTGAATTCACTATCAAGCTGCACTTCACCGGACAGGTCAGGTGCTGCCAAGGTCAAGGTCAGCTTGGAAATATCGTAACGTTGCCCGGACCGCTTATCGTGATAAATCACTGTCCCGTCTGTGATATCGAGCCGGTCGATGCCGATCCGTTTCAAATAAGCGATTTCATCCGATGCAGCCGGGGTTTCCGCTTCCGGAGACGAGGCAGGGGCCGCCGGGGTACTCAGTTCTCCGGACAGAATTTCAGCAGCTTCTTCGGCGGGTGTCAGATCCCGGCGCGGAGCCCAGCTGGTTTGCCCGGAAGACCCGACCTCCAGGAAGATATCCGGTTTCACCAGCGCGATGCCAGTCACCCGAATATCGCCACCGAACAGACCAGCCCATGCCAAGCCAAATTCGATTTTCCCCGCCTTGGCGAATTCAATGCCGTCTGCCCCGGCTTCTCCGGACAACCCGACATCTTCAGCAATCAGGGAAAAACCAGGCAGCAGCGACAGACTGACTGGCCCATCAAGCCGGAGCCGCCAGCCAACGGCTTTTTCCACTTCAGCAATGACTTGCCGCTTGATTGCCTCTTTGGGCAAGAACAATGGCACCGCCAGCACAACAGTTGCCAGCAAGAAGAACAGGGCGCCAAGCCCGATCAAAAGGCGTCGCATTCACCGCTCCCCATCACGAATCGCTTTGTCAGTGTAAGACAAAGCGTGGCAAGAGCGTGACTGTCAAATGACTGTGACGATATCAGACAGTCAGATGCTTGCGGACTTCCGTTTCGTTCAGCTCAGAGCGGGCACCGGCCATGACCACTTCACCACGGTCCATGACAGCAAAGTCATCCGCCAGATCGCGGGCAAACTCGAAATATTGCTCCACCAGGACGATGGCCATGTCCCCCTGCTCACGCAGCCATTCGATGGCCCGGCCGATATCCTTGATGATCGACGGCTGAATGCCTTCGGTCGGTTCGTCGAGAACGAGCAGCTTGGGGCGCGTCACCAGGGCCCGGGCGATCGCCAGCTGCTGCTGCTGCCCGCCGGAAAGATCACCACCCCGGCGAGACAGCATGGACTTGAGCACCGGGAAAAGCTCAAAAATCGTTTCCGGGATCATCCGGTCCTTGCGGGGCACGCAAGCATATCCGGTCTCAAGGTTCTCTTTGACGGTCAAAAGCGAAAAAATCTCACGCCCTTGCGGCACAACGGCAATGCCGCGCTTTGCCCGCGCATGGGGGGCAAGACGGGACACATCCTCGCCATTCCAGACGATCTTCCCGGCGCTGATTGCGTGCTGGCCAACCACCGCGCGCAGTGTCGAGGTCTTTCCAACTCCATTCCGGCCCATCAGGCAGGTGACCTTACCAACCTCCGCCTTCAGCGAGACGCTCTTGAGAGCCTGCGCGGCTCCATAATGGAGATCGATGTTTTCAACGCTCAGCATGCTGTTTCCTCACCGCCCCAGATAAACTTCGACAACACGCTCGTCGGCGGAAACGTGATCGAGAGACCCCTCCGCCAGAACAGAGCCCTCGTGCAATACGGTGACCTTGACCTCCAGAGACCGGACGAAGGTCATGTCATGCTCGACCACCACCACGGAATGGGTCTTTGCGATATCCTTGAGCAGCTCCGCCGTTTCCGCTGTTTCCGCATCGGTCATGCCGGCAGCCGGTTCATCGACCAAAAGAAGCTTCGGGTCCTGCGCCAGCAGCATGCCGATTTCCAGCCACTGCTTCTGGCCGTGGCTGAGGTTCGCCGCCAGCTCGTAACGCTTGTCTCCAAGCCTGATGAGCGTCAACAATTCCTCAATACGGGTCTTTTCAGCGCCCGCAATCACATGAAACAAGGTCGCAAAGGGACCTCGGGGAGCCTTCAGCGCCAGTTCCAGATTGTCCCACACCGTATGGCTCTCGAAGACAGTCGGTTTCTGGAATTTCCGGCCAATGCCCAGTTCAGCGATCGAGGCTTCGTCCTCACCAGTCAGGTCGACAACACCGTTGAAGAAAATATCGCCACTATCCGGCCGGGTTTTGCCGGTGATGACATCCATCATCGTCGTCTTTCCCGCCCCGTTCGGACCGATGATGGCGCGCATTTCTCCCGGTGCAATGACCAGGGACAATTCATTGAGGGCCTTGAAACCATCAAAGGAAACCGACACGCCGTCGAGATAGAGAAGGCTGCTTTGCCGTGACATGTCTGTTACTCCGCAGGCTGGGGTTCGGCGCGGGCGCCACTTGGTGGCTCATCAGACCCGGCCTCATAGTCCGCGGACGCTTTACGCTGACGCAGCGCGGTCCAGCCCTGACTGATGGTTCCAACGATGCCTTTCGGCAGGAACAGGGTAACCACCACGAAAAGCGCCCCGAGGGCAAAGAGCCAGATATCAGGCAGCGCGCCCGTGAACCAGGTCTTGGCAAAATTGACCAGAACCGCACCGATGACAGGGCCGATCAAGGTCGCCCGTCCGCCAACCGCGACCCAGATAACCACTTCAATCGAGTTGGCTGGTGCAAATTCGCCCGGATTGATGATCCCCACCTGCGGCACATAGAGCGCACCGGCGATACCGGCCATCATCGCGGAAATCACCCAGACGAAGAGTTTGTAGTATTCGACCCGGTAGCCGAGGAAGCGGGTCCGGCTTTCCGCATCACGCACGGCAACCAGAACCTTCCCCAGTTTCGACCGGGTGATCGCCCGGCAGACCATGAAGCACAGCACAAGAGCAAGACCGGAAGCTGCAAAGAGCCCGGCACGCGTCGCATCTGCCTGGACGTCAAAACCGAGAATATCCTTGAAGTCGGTCAGGCCGTTGTTGCCGCCAAACCCCATATCATTGCGGAAAAAGGCGAGCAGCAAGGCATAGGTCAGCGCCTGAGTGATGATCGACAAATAGACCCCGGTCACCCGCGAGCGGAAGGCGAACCAGCCGAAGATGAAAGCAAGCACACCTGGCACGATCAGCACCATGAGAAACGCGAACCAGGCCATGTCGAAGCCGTACCAGTACCAGGGCAATTCCTTCCAGTTCAGGAACACCATGAAGTCCGGAAGAAGCGGATCGCCATAAACGCCGCGCGTCCCGATTTGGCGCATCAGATACATGCCCATGGCATAGCCACCCAGCGCGAAGAAGGCACCGTGACCGAGAGACAGAATGCCGCAAAAGCCCCACACCAAATCGACCGACAAGGCCAGAAGCGCGTAGGTCAGATATTTGCCCATCAGCGTGACCGCATAGGTCGGAACATGAAGGGCACTTCCCTCCGGAGTCAGCAAATTGAGCGCAGGAACCGCGATGGTGACCGCCAGAAGGATCGCAACAAACAACCCGGCCTTGGCGTCGAGGGTGCGGAAGAGAAAAGAGGTCATCATGCTTCGACTGCCCGGCCCTTGAGGGCGAAGAGGCCCCTTGGACGCTTCTGAATAAAGAGAATGATGAAGACGAGAACGAAGATCTTGCCAAGGACCGCGCCCGCGTAGGGTTCCAGGAACTTATTGACCACACCGAGGGTCATGGCGCCGACCAGCGTGCCCCACAGGTTCCCCACGCCACCGAAGACCACCACCATGAAACTGTCGATGATGTAGCCCTGCCCAAGGTTTGGCGACACGTTGTCGATCTGCGACAGGGCAACGCCGGCAATTCCGGCAATGCCTGACCCCAGGCCGAAGGTCAGCGCATCGATCCATGGCGTGCGGATGCCCATGGAGGCGGCCATGCGCCGGTTCTGGGTCACTGCCCGGGTAAACAGACCGAAGGACGTCTTTTTCAGCACCAGCATCAGCCCGACGAAGACCAGCATCGAGAAAACGATGATCCACATGCGGTTATAGGTGATCGTCAGCTGGCCGATTTCGAATGCACCCGACATCCAGTCGGGATTGCCGACTTCGCGGTTAGTCGGGCCAAAAATGGAGCGGATAGCCTGTTGCAGGATCAGGGACAAACCCCAGGTCGCCAGCAGTGTCTCCAAGGGACGGCCATAGAGAAAGCGGATAATGCAGCGTTCGATCCCGACACCGATTGCTCCGGAGATCAGAAAAGCCAAAGGCAAGGCAATGAATAGCGAGTATTCGAAAAGGCCCGGAGCCGAGGACCTGATCAGCTCCTGAACCACAAAGGTGACATAGGCGCCAATCATGACCATCTCACCATGGGCCATGTTGATCACACCCATCACGCCGAAGGTAATGGCAAGGCCAATGGCAGCGAGCAGCAGCACGGACCCCAAGGACAGCCCATACCAGATGTTCTGGGCATTACCCCAAAGCGCCAGCGACTTGTTGATGCGGGTCACCGCCACGGTGGCAGCTTGTTGAAGCTCCCCTGCCGAGCTGTTCTGTAACCCGATCAAAAGCGAAAGCGCATCGCGGTTTCCCATTTTTTCGAGGACCTGGATGGCTTCCAGTTTATCAGCGTCACTACGGTCGGAATTGAGAAGGGCTGCGGCCCGGGCCTGTTCCATGACCAGGCGCACGTCATCGTCGGTTTCCTTGGCAATCGCTGTTTCAAGACCTTCCAGTGCCTCCGGATCCTTAGCCTTGAACACCGCCTCGGCGGCCATTTTGCGAATGGCCGGGTCCGCGGCCTGAAGTGTCAGCGACCCCAGCGCGGACCGGATGACCCGTCTCAGACTGTTGTTGACCTTTATCTTTTTGACTTCCCGCTTTCCCACCTCACCGGCAGCCTCAAGCGTTAGCGGGTCGGTCAGGGCGTAACCCTTTCCCGCCTTCTTCGCGATGAAAACCTGCTTGTCAGTCTTGCGCGCGTAGAGATCGCCACCTGCGAGCGCTTCCAGCGTAGGCGCCACAGCCGGATTGCCTGTCGCCGCGAGCGCCCCAATCTGCGTCTCGGTTTCCTTGTATTTGCCTTCCGCCAGAGCATTGACCAGCGGACGCAGAGCTTCGATATCGTCCTGCGCAAAAGCGGACCCCGAAAAGCCGGTCAACAGGCACAGGAGCACCAGAAAAGATTTTAAAAGGGACATGGGCCCACCCGGTTCAGACATCTGCCTGCCTCTCGTGCTGAGGAAGCAGGGTTTAAGTTCCTTCACGCCCCTCTCCACACCGTGGAAAGGGGCGTGAAGGAAGGGAGGGCAATAACGGCCCTCCCGGCTGCATCGGGGGCTTTAGGAGCCGGAGCCGCCGCACTTGCCGGTCTTCACATTGAAGTTGCCGCAAGACATTGGAGCGCGCCAATCGGAGATCAGGTCCTTGGAACCTTCCAGGTAATCCGACCAGGCATCGCCCGGAACGAGGCCCGAGGTTTCCCAGACGGTTTCGAACTGGCCGTCTTCCTGGATTTCACCGATGAGAACCGGCTTGGTGATATGGTGGTTCGGCATCATGGCCGAGTAACCGCCGGTCAGGTTCGGCACAGAGACGCCAACCATCGCGTCGATCACGGCATCCGGATCGGTGGTGCCTGCCTTCTCGACCGCTTTGACCCACATGTTGAAACCAATGTAATGGGCTTCCATGGGATCGTTGGTCACGCGATCATCGTCACCGATATAGGCATGCCAGGTGTCGATGAACTCGGCGTTGATGTCGGTGTCGGCGGATTCGAAGTAGTTCCAGGCCGCCAGGTGTCCGACCAGCGGACCTGTGTCGAGACCGGCAAGCTCTTCTTCGCCAACGGAGAAGGCAACGACCGGAATATCTTCGGCCTTGATGCCTGCGTTGCCGAGTTCCTTGTAGAACGGCACGTTTGCATCGCCGTTGATGGTGGAGACAACAGCGGTCTTCTTGCCGGCGGAACCAAAGGTCTTGATGTCGGACACGATCGTCTGCCAGTCGGAATGACCGAACGGCGTGTAGTTGATCATGATGTCTTCTTCAGCAACGCCCGCATCCTTAAGGTATGCTTCAAGAATCTTGTTCGTAGTACGCGGATAAACGTAATCTGTTCCCGCCAATACCCAACGCTCAACACCTTGCGCCGCAAGATAATCTACCGCCGGAATTGCTTGAGTATTTGGAGCCGCACC
>JBNKOQ010000220.1:0-6118 GCA_050294735.1 Roseibium sp.
GTCGAACACCCCGAGCGCCGGAACCAGCTCACCGGCCGCGAACAGCCGCACCCTCATGCGCCCGCCGGACATCACGCCGATCTGGTCGCAGATACGCTGTGCCGTCACACCTGGACCCGGCAGGTTCTTTGGCCAGGACGTCACCATCTTCCACTCGATGGTCGCAGCGTCCCCTGCGGCGACCGCCGGCGCCGGGAGAGCGGAGGCCGCCGTTCCGGCCACGGCCAATCCAAGCGCGGAGCGCCGCGTAAAGATCGGGTTCCCCTGTTCTCCAGCCATATCAATCTCTCCAGAATTTATAGAAGTGGTGGACCGGTCCATGGCCTTTGCCGATGACGAGGCCATCGGAAGCCGCAATGGCCGCACTGATATAGTCTTTCCCATCCGCGACAGCCTGCTCCAGCGGCTTGCCCTTTGCGAGGCCCGCGGCGATGGCCGACGACAGGGTGCACCCGGTACCATGGGTGTTTTGCGTGTCGTTGCGCGGAGCAGAAAACCACACAGGTCCCGCATCGCTGAGCAGCAGGTCACTGCTTTCGCGGCTCGTGCCATGCCCGCCCTTTAGCAGGACCGCATTCGCTCCAAGTTTCAAAAGCAGTTCCGCCTGCCGGGTCATGTCTTCCGGAGTTTCGGCCACGCCGATTTGCAACATGCGCGCGGCTTCATGGAGGTTGGGCGTGATCAGATCGCTGAGGGGCAGCAGCAGGTCGATCAGAACTTCCACCGCCTCATCCGCCAGCAGCGGGTCTCCGGACGCCGCGACCATCACAGGATCCAGCACGACAGGACCGGTATTATGGGCCTGCAATCCGTCAGCCACTGTGCGGATCACATCGGGCTGCGACAACATACCGATCTTGGTCGCACCGACGGACAGATCCGAATAGACCGCGTCGATCTGCGCCCGGATAAAATCCACCGGCACATCGTGAATGGCCGTGACACCAAGGGTGTTCTGCGCCGTGAGCGCGGCGAGCACGCTCGCACCGTAAACACCGTTAGCGGAAAAACTCTTGAGGTCCGCCTGAATGCCGGCGCCTCCCCCCGAATCCGATCCGGCGATGGTCACTGCAATTGGCGTCATACCTGTTTCCCTTTATCCCCTTTGGCGATGTTGAGACGGGAGACGACCTGATCGTCCTCCAGCTCATAAAGCGCATCCAGAAGTTCCCATGCCAGAGACCCAGGGCCCTTTGCCCTCGCAGCCGCGATCTCGCCAGCGATATTAAAAACCGAAAGCCCCATGGCCGCCGCCAGCAACGGGTCCGTTTCGACAGCAAGGAAGGCCGCCATCACCGCGCCTCCGGCGCAGCCCGTCGCGGTTACCCGCGCAAGCAGCGGATGACCGTTGCTCAGCCTGACACTGCGCTCCGCGCAGGTGACAAGGTCTTCCGCCCCGGTCATGGCAATTGTTTGACTGGTGCCGGACAGCGCCGTGAGAGGGCTCTGCTCCGGAAACAGGGCCTCCATCTCGTCCCTGTTGGCTCTGAGCAGAGTCGGCTGGTGACGGAGAAGATCCCTGGCAAAAGCACAGCGCACCTCTGACCTGTTGACGAACACCGGATCGAGCACGATTGGCCGGCCTGCCGCACGGGCCGCCTCCATGGCCAGCGGAATACTCTCCCGGCGTGTCTCGTCGAGGGTTCCAAGATTGACCAGCAGCGCCGCCGCGCTCGCGGCAAAGCCCTCAACCTCCTCAGGCGCGATTGTCATCGAAGGCACCGCTCCCAGAGCCAGCAGAACATTCGCCGTGAAAGATTGGGCGACAGCGTTGGTGATGCAGTGCACACGAGGCGCTTCCTGCCGCACCCGGCGCAATCCAGCGCAGATTACTTCGCTTGAGAAAGTCTGCGTTAAGTCTGCCGTCATCTGCAAAAGCCTCCTCCTGAAAAACCGGAGAAGACCGAGACGGTGCCACAAAAGCGGGAGAAGGCCGTGGCCAATGGCATCATCATCTCAAATCCCTCCGCCGGCATAATCCGGATCAGGTTCAAGGAGTTGGCTTTATTGCCTCTCAGCCCGGCCAGCATGCCAGGCACCCCCATGAGATGGCTGACAGCTAACAATTCACTTCAGCAATTGCAAGTACCCGGAATTATGGCTCCAGACAGCAAGCCGCACGATTGACTGCAACAGCCAAATGCGCCATGCCGGAGCAGTCAAATCTTAACGGAGCCCGCAATGACGCCCTTTTTCGTGATGATCAAATGCAAGCTTGGCGAAACCTATCAGGTTGCCAATGCCATCGCGGATGCCGAAATCGCATCGGAAATCTATTCCACCAGCGGCGACTATGATCTTCTGGTCAAATTCTATGTCGAGGACGGTGCAGATATTGGCCACTTCGTCAATGAAAAGGTCCATCCTGTCGCCGGTATCCAGGACACCAAGACGGTCATAACCTTCAAGGCGTTTTGAACCTTGCCGGTGCGCTCAGGCCCGCGAGGGCGTTGAGGCGCGCCGGTTCTTGGTCCGGTCCAGGCCAAGGCGGTGTTCCCGGTAAATAACGAAGACACCCGCGCAAATAACCACAGCAGCGCCGATCAGCACTTCTGGAACAGGCACCTCGGCGAAAAGGAAATATCCCAGCGCCACGGCCCAGATCATATTGGCATAGTCAAATGGGGCAATCGTCGACGCATCGGCAAACCGGTAGCTCTGCGTCAGGAGAATCTGCCCGACCCCACCTGACAAGCCCACCAGCACCAAAATCCATGCTGTTTCCATGTCGGGCAAGACCCATGCTTGTGACGGCACGATCCAGCCGAGCGGGATAGTCAGCAGCGACAGAACAGTAGCCGATCCGGAAAACCAGGTCACAATGGTTGACGTGCGCTCATGCTCACAAAGCTTGCGTACGAAAATCATCGCCATGGCGGCAAACAGAGCCGCAGCTGCACCGCACATGGCCCCTATAGCCTGGCTGCCGCTTGTGTCCGCTTCCCCCAGATGTGGCGACAAAATGATGAGAATTCCCAGGAAACCCACGCAAACCGCGCTCCAGCGGTAAACCCTGACCTGCTCGCGCAGCACCGCCCAGGCCAGAACGACCACGATCAGCGGTGTCGCAAAGCCGATCGCCGTGGCATCGGGAAGTGGCAAGAGCGAAAAGGCGGTGAAAGAAAAGAGCATCGAGACAATACCGACCGCCGATCTTCCCAGATGCCCCAACGGCCGGCTGGTGCGGAATGCGAGCATCAGTTCCCCGCGCAAGGCAACCATCAGCAGAACCGGCCACATCCCGAAGAAATTCCGGGCAAAGACAATCTCTCCCACCGGGATTCGCTCCGAGGCCACCTTCAGTGAAACCACCATGATCGAGAACACAACAGTGGACGTCAGTTTCAGGGTAATACCCAGAAGCGGCGCTGAACGGGTCAAGCCACCGGGCGCAGGAGCACCGGAAGACTTGGGAGTTGCGCCAGGGAGCGCCATAAATCACGTCCAAAGGACCCAACGCGAAATTCACGGACAGAGCGGGGCGTCGGGCCCAGAAAGCCACTCTGTCGTCCGAGTTCTCGGGAATTCAATAGACCGGCAGGAAACCAACAAGACTGAGAGGCGTCTTGATAAATTCGGTACCTTCCGGAAGCTCGGCCAGGCCCCAAAAGGACAGGACCCGATGCCAGCCGACAATGCAGGACAGAAGGAAGGATACTCAACCGTTTCCAGCACCGCAACTCACACAACCGCAATTCAGTGTTGCACCGATAGAAGAGCTCATTTCCGGCAGTCTCAAGCCATATAGACAAGTGCCTTCGGGTCTTGCCCTTCCTGCAGCATCATGGCTTCGCACTCCGCCAGCCGCAAAGGTTGTCCGAACAGATAACCTTGAACAGCCTCGCATCCCTCCTGAAGCAGGAAAGACAGCTGATCCTCTGTTTCAACCCCCTCGGCCAGCACCGGAATTTTGAGGCTGGTTCCCAGCAGGATTGTCGATTTCACAATGGCCGCAGACTGCGCGTTGGCTGTCAGGCTCATTATGAACTCGCGATCGATCTTGATCTTGTCGAAGGGGAAGTTCTGTAAAGTCGACAGGGATGAATAACCGGTTCCGAAGTCATCCATCGCGACGGTAACACCAAGTTCCTTAAGCTCTTGAACGATCTTCAGCGCATGTTTCTGATCGGCAATCAGCCCGCTTTCCGTGAGCTCGATTTCCAGACGCCTGGGGGACAATCCCGTTCGCCCAAGCACAGCGGCGACTTGAAGCGGGAGCGTGTCCTGAGCAAGCTGCTTGGCCGACACATTGATGGCAACGGAATACCGCTCCGGCCATTTGGCCGCCGCGCTGCAGGCCGCTTCCAACACCCAGACGCCGATATCCAAAATGAGCCCGGTTTCCTCCGCCATGGGAATAAACTCGGCCGGCGAAACCACTCCCCTCTCCGGATGATTCCACCGGAGTAACGCCTCAAATCCCGTCAGCCTGCGCGTCCGCGTATCGTTCTGCGGCTGAAAATAGAGTTCCAATTCTTCATTCTGAATAGCACTCTTCAAATCGATGGCAATTGCTGCCCGCGCCCTGTTTTGCTCTTCCATTCCCTCGCTGTAACACACCAGCCGGTCCCCGCCGCCGTTCTTGGCCTCATAGGCAGCAAGGTCGGCTCTTGCCAGCAGATGATCCACTGTACGGCCATCCTTGGGAGCAAAGGCTACGCCAATGCTGCCTCCTACAGTGAGCACCTGATGCCTCCATGCAAATGGCCGGGCAATTTCTGTCCGCAGTTTTTCAGCAAACATGAAGATGTCCGCCCTGCGGGAAACGCCGGACTTGCACGCAACAAACTCATCCCCACCAACGCGCGCCACAAATTCCCCATCACCGAGCAATCCCTGGACACGCTGGCCGATATCGATCAGCAAGGCATCGCCGGCCCCATGGCCATGGACGTCATTCACATCTTTGAACCGGTCAAGATCGATGGTCAAAACTGCCAGCATGCTCTCTTCACTGACCTTGGGCAGCTCCTCTTCAAGTCTGCGCCGCAGGAAGAACCTGTTGGGTATCTGGGTGAGCGGATCATGCAATGCCAGGTGCTCAAAGGTCGCGGTAGCTTCCTGCGTATTACCCGAATCAATGACAAAGGCGGAGCCCACCACAGAGATGATCACAAGTGTCACTCCGACAACGGCCGCAAGCATCACATTGTCGGAAATGGCTTGTTCCGGAATCACCAGGCTTGGAAATGGATGGAAGGTGATGGCGGTCATGCTTGTGAAGTGCATCAGGACAATGGCAAGAATCATGACCAGAGACGCCTGAATGACACCCCAGGCACCCGTTCCAATGTCCGCCAGAACCAGAGTTGCGGCCCCCAGCCCAACTCCCAGAACAACGGACCAAACCACAAAGCCCGTATCCCAGAAAATCAGCCCTGGCACCAGATAGGCTTCCATGCCCATGTAGTGCATCAGAGCAACGCCGCCCCCGAAAATAGCACCGCCCAGCGCCGGGAAATAAGCCTTGCCTCTGAGAGAACCAACATAAAACCCCGCCCCACTTGTCACAACGGCACTCACAAGTGACAGAAGTGTCAGTTCTGGTTCGAAGGTCCGGCCGAATGGAACGATATATCCGAGCATGGCCGAAAAATGCGTTGTCCAGATTGTTGCCCCACCAACCAGAGCCACAATGAACAACCAGAGATACCGCCTGTTGCCGGTTGTCGATTTCAAACGTGAATGAAGATTGATCGTCAGCCAGCAGCCAAGAACGCAAACGACAGCGGCGAGAAATACAAACCGCAATTCATGCCCAATTGCGATGCAAGAAACGACCGAAAACATCAAAAAATGCCCCGTTGAACCGGATGGAAATCACCCGATCACGGCAACCTCTCCGGCTGTTCAGGTGAAATTTACACCCCCCAGTCTATCCGGAACTTCCTAAAGGTTGGTATCTTTATGAGGAAAAATACGTACTAGCTCCGAAGACATATCATCCCAGGCATCCTGAAAAACGCGTAGGATTCATTTCTCTTTCCGGGGATCTGACGAGAAGGCGGCTCTCAACGCCGAATGCAATCCTGGCACAGGTGAGACTGACAGATACGCCCAGCTTAATCGCCAGCACCGTGGCTGTGCGGACCAAAGCCAACTTATCCATTTAGACCAA
>JBNKOQ010000221.1:0-6093 GCA_050294735.1 Roseibium sp.
AGAACTTCCAGCATGGCGGAGCGGGTCTGCCGAGCGATCACCGCCAGCGGGATCGTCGCCAGAACGATGGACGGCAGGATCAGGTGACTGACCGCCGAGGCGAAGGCCCCTTTTTGCCCGGACAACAGACTGTCGATCAGCATGAACCCGGTCACCGGGGGAAAGAAGAACATCAGCGAAATGCGGCCTGAAACCGGCGTCCATTGCAGAATGCCGGAGAACAGGATGATCAGCAGCAAGCCCCACCAGAAGATCGGCATGGAATAGCCGACAAGCGCAGTTCCCATGATGGCCTGATCTGCGACCGAACCACGCCGGACCGCAGCGAATATCCCTGCCGGAATGCCGAGGCAAATGGCGATGATGATCGCGCAGAGCGCCAGTTCCGCCGTTGCGGGAAAGAGGGTCAGAAACTCATCCAGCACGGGTTTCTTCGAGACAAAGGATGTACCGAGATCACCGTGAAAGATGTTGACGAGGTATTCCAGATACTGCTGCCAAAGGGGCCGGTCGAAGCCCATCTGTGTCATCAATTCGGCCTTGCGGGCGGGGTCAATCCCGCGCTCGCCGGCCAGAAGATCAAGCGGATCGCCCGGCAGCAGCCGGATAAAACTGAACGCCACCAGCGTGACACCGAAGAACGTAGGAATCAGCAAGCCGATGCGGTTTAAGAGAAAACGAAACATAAGATATGCCCGGATGTGATCAGCCTGAGGGCAATGCACTCAGTAGGTAAAACGCTCTGGCTGAATAGACAAAGGCGCCGGAGAGGATCTCTCCGGCGCCCGATTTTCATGCAGCGTTATTCTGCAATGTCCACGTCGTCAAAGCGATGGTACCCAAGCGGGTCGATCACGAAGCCCGAGACCTTTTTCGACGTCGGTATGAAGACGACCGAATGCGCGATGGTCGCCCACGGTGCTTCCCTTTTGAAGACCACCTGAGCTTCCTCGTAAAGCTTGGTGCGCTCTTCGATGTCGGAGACGACCTTGGCCTTTTCGATCAAAGCCTGGAACTCGTCGTTGCACCACTGGGCACGGTTGGACCCGCCAACACCATCGCAGCCAAGCAGAACGGCCAGGAAGTTGTCCGGATCGCCGTTGTCACCGGTCCAGCCGAGAAGCACAGCACCGTCACGGTCTTCTGCTTTCGAGCGGGAAAGATACTCGCCCCATTCATAGGAGACGATTTCAACCTTGACGCCAATTTTGGCAAAGTCAGCCTGAATGATCTCGGCCATGCGGCGAGCATTCGGGTTGTACGGACGCTGAACCGGCATCGCCCAGACCTTCATGGAAAGGTCTTTAACGCCTGCTTCTTCAAGCATCTTCTTGGCAAGTTCCAGATCGTAGGCATCGTCAACGATGGCGTCGTTGTAGGACCACATGGTCGGCGGGATCGGGTTCTTGGCCGCTTGGCCGGAGCCCTGGAAGACAGCGTCAAGGATCGCCTGCTTGTTGATCGCGTGGTTCAGTGCCTTACGCACTTCCGTCTTGTCGAACGGTGCGACCTTTGTGTTGTAGGCAAGGTAGCCGACGTTGAGGCCTTCCTGCTGCAGCAGGTTCAAGTTGTCGTCAGCCTTGATATCCGCCAAGTCGGCAGGCGCCGGATAAGGCATGATATGGCACTCGCCAGCCTTCATCTTCTGCAAGCGGACAGCGGCGTCCGGCGTGATTGCAAAGATCAGGTTGTCGACCGGCTGCTTGCCCTTCCAGTAATCCGGGAAAGCCGCATAGCGGATGACAGCATCTTTCTGATACCCGACGAAGGAGAACGGACCGGTGCCGATGGGCTCCTGGTTCAGCATTTCCATCTTGCCGTCAGCAGCAAGCTTGTCAGCGTATTCTGCGGACTGGATGGACGCAAAGTCCATGGCCAGGTTGGCGATCATCGGCGCTTCAGGACGGTTCAGCACGAACTTCACCGTGTAGTCGTCCACCTTGACGATTTCCTTGATGAGGTCCGGCATGGACATGCCGTTGAAGTACTCCCAGGCCGCGCCCGCGGTGTACTCATGCCAAGGATGATCTTTCTTCAGCTGACGCTCGAATGAGAACAGCACGTCATCGGCATTGAAATCGCGTGTCGGCGTGAAGAACGCCGTGGTCTGGAACTTGACGCCCTTGCGCAAGTGGAAGGTGTACTCAAGCCCGTCGTCGGAAACATCCCAGCTTTCAGCCAGGCCGGGCTCCACTTCCGTGCTGCCGTGTTTGAATTCCACCAGACGGTTGAAAATCGGTCGGGATGACGCATCGAAAGTCGTGCCGGCGGTATAGAGCGAAGCATCGAACCCTTCGGGTGAGCCTTCGGAACAATAGACAAGCGACTTGGCGGAGGCACCGGTTGCAGCAATTACGGCAAGGCTGGCACCGAGAAGGACGGCCTTCAAGGTTTTACGCATTTTCATCAATTTATTCTCCCCTTGATGAAGCATCCGAGCCACACGACGCGAAGTAACAGCATCGGACTTTGGCTCAGGCTGGGGCAAACTAAGGCCGGTTTTCTCAATAAAATCAACAGTAGAAATCTTCCTAATACCCCCTACAAAGAGGAATATTTTAACTAGGTAAGACATGCTGTCGTAATAAAGACCTCTTCAATCTTCATTCAAGAGGAAAGACCTTCCGCTATGGAAGGTGTGCAGAACAAATCCTTTAACACATTGGTAATACTTTATTTTCCGCCAAATTACTCCGCACCGTCAAACCCCGCCGATCTGCCTATGATGTCCGTGTGCGCCGCACCGCGTCCCGCCAGCCCTTGAGCAAACGCTCCCGTTCGGCGTTTTCCATGATTGGGGAAAATCTTCGGTCCAGATGCCATCTGGCGGAAAACTCCGCCTGCCCAGGCCAAGCGCCTGAACGCGATCCCGCAAGCCAGGCCGCCCCGAGCGCTGTTGTCTCGGCCACACTCGGCCGGTCGACGGGCGCACCCAGAATGTCGGCGAGGAATTGCATGGTCCAGTCGGAGGCCGTCATCCCCCCATCGACCCGCAGCACGGTCTCTTTGTCCGCGCTCCAGTCGTCCTGCATGGCATCGATCAAATCGCGGGTCTGATAGCCAACGCTTTCCAGCGCGGCTCTGGCAAAATCGGCGGGTCCGGTCGAACGGGTCAGACCGTAGATCGCGCCACGGGCGTCCGCATCCCAGTGCGGCGCGCCGAGACCGACAAAGGCAGGCACCATATAGATGGGCTGCTCCCTGTCGGCTTTCTCCGCGAGCCCCTGAGTTTCGCTGGCCGATGAGATCAAACCCAGGCCATCCCGCAACCACTGCACGGCGGCCCCGGCAACGAAGATCGAGCCTTCAAGAGCATATGTTGCCTTACCATCGAGGCGGTAGGCGATTGTCGTCAGCAGGCGATTGCGCGAAGCCACCGGAGCATCACCGGTGTTGATCAGCGCGAAACATCCCGTGCCGTAGGTCGACTTCACCATGCCCGGCTCGAAGCATGCCTGACCGACGGTCGCTGCCTGCTGATCCCCGGCAACCCCGAGGATCGGCAACGGCTTGCCAAACAAGTCCGGCCGCGTCATGCCAAAATCATCGGCGCAATCGCACACCTCCGGCAGCATGGACATGGGAACGCCCAAAAGCCGGCAGAGATCCTCATCCCACGTATTGTCGTGGATATTGAACAGGAGAGTCCGCGAGGCATTGGTGGCATCGGTCACATGCCGCTCACCACCGGTCAGGTGCCAGATGAGCCAGCTGTCGACTGTTCCGAAGACGAGGTCCCCACGTTCGGCCCGCTCCCTTGCCCCTTCCACATTGTCCAGAATCCAGGCAACTTTGGTTCCCGAGAAATAGGGATCCAGCAACAGCCCCGTCTTTTCCGTGAAAAGGGTTTCGTGCCCCTCGCCGCGCAATTTCGCACAGAAATCAGACGTGCGCCGGTCCTGCCAGACGATCGCATTGTAGACGGGCTTGCCGGTCTTGCGGTCCCAGACCACGGTGGTTTCGCGCTGGTTGGTGATGCCAATCGCCGCGATATCCGAAATGCGGACATGCGCGCGCTCAAGCGCTTCACGGCAAACCGCAGCCGTTGTTGACCACAGGTCTTCAGGGTCGTGCTCAACCCAGCCAGACTTGGGAAAATGCTGGGTGAACTCCATCTGGCCGGTGCTGACCGGCTGAAAGTCGCTATCAAAAACGATGGCCCGGCTAGACGTGGTTCCCTGATCGATGGCCAGAATGGCACCCGACATGGCAATTCCTCCCTGTGCAACCTGAACCCGTCCGCCTCCCTGGCGCGGGTTCCGCTGTAATCGAATTTATGCCGCTTCTGTCGGCTTCCCGGCAAGATAGCGGAGAAGAAATTCGTCCAGAGCCGCGATTTCGTCTTTAGTCAATCGCAAGCCAAGCTTGCTCCGCCGCCAAACGATATCCTCCGCCGACCGGGCCCACTCCTGATCCACCAGCCACCGGACTTCCCTCTCGTAGAGATTGAAGCCAAAGCAGTGCCCAAGATCCTCAAGAGACTGCGCGCCCGCCAAAAGCTTGCGTGCGTCAGTTCCATAGGCCCGGACCAGCCGTACCGCGTGCTTTGCCTGCAGGAAGGGAAAATCCACTTGCAGGCTTGCGACTTGCGCATCGAACTCAAGTGCTCCGAAATCCCCGCCGGGAAGACGAGCCTCGGCCGTCCACGGACCGCTTTTGAAGGGCAGAAACGGCTCCAGCTTTTCCAGAACCTGTTCCGCCAGTTTCCGGTAGGTGGTGATCTTGCCGCCAAAGACCGACAACAGAGGCGCTTGGCCTTTATCAGCTTCAAGTTCGAGAACGTAATCCCGTGTGGCGGCCTTGGCATCCGCGGCCCCATCGTCATAGAGCGGGCGGACGCCGGAGTAGGTGTGAACGATGTCTTCCGGTCTCACCGGCTTTTCCAGATATTCGCTGACCGACTGGCACAGGTACTCGATTTCACCTTTCGAAATCTTCACTTCGCCCAGATCGTCGGCGTAGTCGACATCCGTGGTTCCGATCAGGGTGAAATCCTGCTCGTAGGGAATGGCGAAAATAATACGCCCATCGCCATTTTGAAAAATGAAACAGCGGTCGTGATCGAACAACCGGGGCACCACGATGTGACTGCCCTTGACCAGACGCACATTCGACGACCGGTTCGCCCCGACCACCGAGGCCAGCAGTTCCGCGACCCAGGGACCGGCTGCGTTGACCAGTACGCTGGCCGTTACGGTTGTCTCATTCCCGGATTGCAGATCGAGCAGTGTCACATCCCAGTGGTCTCCGGCACGGCGAGCCTTGACGCACTTGGTCCGGGTCCGGATATCGGCCCCGCGCTCTGCCCCATCCCGCGCATTCAGCACCACCAGCCTTGCATCTTCGACCCAGCAGTCGGAATACTCAAAACCCTTTTTAAACATGGACTTGAGCCCAGCCGAATAAGGCGGCTTGTCCAATTTCACCGTCTGGGTGGCCGGCAGCAGCTTGCGTCCCCCAAGATGGTCGTAGAGGAACAGCCCCAGCCTCAAAAGCCAGGCAGGCCGAAGCTCCTTGTGATGAGGCAGGATAAACCGCATCGGCCATGCGATGTGGGGCGCGGCACGCCAGAGCACTTCCCGTTCCTTGAGCGCTTTGCGCACCAGATCGAACTCATAGTATTCCAGATAGCGCAGACCGCCGTGGATCAATTTGGTCGAGGCTGACGATGTCGCCCCGGCGAGATCACCCATTTCCACCATGAGGACCGAGGCTCCCCGGCCAGCCGCATCGCGTGCGATGCCAGCGCCGTTGATCCCACCGCCAATCACTAGAAGATCATAGTCGGGCGTCATCCGTCCCTCTCCCGGAATTTATAGACCACGTTCAAAAACGCGAATTATCATTGAAAACGAAACTAAAACGAAACTTTACGAAATTCAATCAAACAAAAACCGCCACAGACGTTCTGCGGCGGTTTTTTTGAATTTTCTTTAAAAACGGGCCTATTCGTCGGGCTGGTTGGGCATATCCGAGCCGGGAACAGCCCCATAAAAAGGCCTCTGGTCCGCGAACAAGTGGACATGGGGTGCAGCAGAATGCGCCGTTCGCCATCCTTGGAAACAATGGTGATGCCGCGTCTTTCGCGAATGG
>JBNKOQ010000222.1:0-6082 GCA_050294735.1 Roseibium sp.
TAGCTGCATGTGTTGGTCTGACGATGGCCGGTTTCGCCGCTTCAGCGTCCGCGGCCCAGCTTGTCATGCTTGAGCAGGCGGGGTGTGCCTGGTGCAAGCGCTGGAACGAGGAGATCGGTGTTGTTTATGACCGGACAGAAGAAGGTGCGCGTGCACCGCTGCGGCGTGTTGACATAAACGGCCCTTGGCCAAAAGATCTGGCCAGTGTCCATCGCGAACGGGTAACGCCGACATTCATTCTCATGGACGATGGTGTGGAAGTCGGTCGGCTGCGCGGTTATCCCGGTGAGCATTTCTTCTGGCCCTTGCTGGCTGACATGCTTGAAGGGTTGCCGCAGAGCGGAAATTAGAAGAACACTTAGGTGACGCCGTACCTTGGCGAACTGGCGGAAAACTTGAAACAAGAAAAAGCAGTCTGGTTATGTCACTTCCGATCCTGACCGCAGGAACCGACCCCAAAGAGTTTGATACTCTGGTCGAACAGGCCCGCAAGGCAAGCGACCTTCTGAAGGCCTTGTCTCACGAGGTTCGTCTTTTGATTCTGTGCCTTCTGTCCGAAGGCGAGAAATCGGTATCGCAATTGGAGGAGATCCTCACCATGCCGCAGGCTGCTGTGTCCCAGCAGCTGGCACGCCTGCGATCCGACGGGCTGGTAGCCTCCCGCCGCGATGGCCGGATGATCTATTACAGTCTGATAGATGGCGAGGTGAGCGATATTATCGCTGCTCTCTATGACCTTTTCTGCAAGGAGGTTCGTCCGCCGGCCGAGGGATAGAGAGTTTCTGAAGGCTGCGCTTACGCCTGCCCAGGCGCCGAACCACGGCGTGTTTGCAAGGAGGCTGCGATGCGGCCTTAAAATGTCTTTGGGAGGAGACAGCCAATGGGTGACTTGGATCCCCTTACCCTGTTGCCGCTTCTTGGGCTGGCCGCCGGGGCAGTGCTTGGCTTTGCAGCCCGGGTCAACCGGTTTTGCACGTTGTCGTCGCTTGAACGCTACTGGTACGTTGGCGATGGGACGGGACTTCGTACCTGGGCGCTTGCGGCCGCGACCGCATTGGCGGTGACACAGATGCTGGCTGGCTTGGGCCTCGCGGACATCGAGCGGTCCTTTTATCTCGGTTCATCTTTGCCCTGGACCGGCGCGATTTTGGGCGGAACCCTCTTTGGCATTGGAATGGCGCTGGTCGGAACCTGCGGTTTTGGGGCCGTCATCCGGCTGGGGGGCGGAAGCCTGAGGGCATTGGTTGTGCTGATTGTCCTTGGATTGTCGGCTTTGGCCGCCCAGCGAGGCCTAGTGGCTCAGGGGCGTGTTGTCATTGTCGATAATCTGGCGCTCGACCTGTCCTTTGCCGGAGACCAGTCGCTGGGCAGCCTTGTGTCGGTTCTGGTCGGAGCCGATGTCAGATTCCTTGTGGTTGTTGCGGTTCTTGCCGCCGTGCTGATCTGGGTGTTCCGGGATGGTGGGTACCGGCGCAATGGATGGCAAATCCTCACCGGGGTTTCAATCGGTGCGGCTATTGCGTTCGGCTGGTTTGCAACGACGGAAATCTCGCAGGCTGCCTTCTACCCGGTGCAGATCGAGGCAGGATCCTTTGTCGTGCCGGTGGGGGATACGATCCTGCAGGTCATTACCTATACCGGGACCATGCCGGATTACGGTGTCGGGCTTGTTGCAGGCACTCTGCTTGGAGCGGTTGCCGGGGCCTGGTGGAAGAAGGATATGCGCTGGGAAGCCTGCGATGATGCCCGTGAATTGTCCCGGCATTTGCTCGGGGCGGCGTTTATGGGCATTGGCGGTGTTTTTGCCATGGGCTGCACGGTGGGGCAGGGGATCACAGGGTTCTCTACCCTGGCATTATCTGTTCCCCTGGTGATGCTGTCGATGGCGTTCGGCGCCCGGATCGGCCTGGCTTATCTGGTGGAAGGCTCTGTATTGGCAGCATTTCGCCGGAATGCTCCCCGCCCTGCCAATCAGGCTGCCGAATAAGCGTTAGCTTTCCGCGACAAAGCGGTAGGCCGTACCGTTTCGTTCCGCGCGGCCTTTTCCCGGATCCGGCAGGTGGTAGCCGATGATTTTCGTGCCGTCTGCGGTGATGCGGTCGAGGAGTTTCAAACGGGTCTGTGCACCCATTTCGCGGTCGTGATCGGAGCCGAAGTGCCACTCTGGTTTCTCGAAGGATATGACCGAGTTGGAAATTGCGTCGCCGACCACAAGCAGGCTTTCTGAGCCGCCATGCAGGATGTAGGACATGTGGCCGGGTGTGTGTCCGTTGGTATCGACAGCCTCAACACCTGGAATAACCTCCATTCCGGGCCGGATCATTTCCACCTGGTCGGCAATGACCTCCAGGCGGCTCTGGGCTCCAACGACGAAGGTTTTGCGCTCATCCGGCGTATTGGCAAGTGTGTCATCGGCCCGCCAATAGTCCCATTCACCCTGCGGCATCCAATATTGTGCCTCTGAAAACAACGGGTCGTCAAAGTCATCGAGAACGCCCCACAGATGATCCGGATGACAGTGCGTGAAGATAACATCGGTGACGTCGCTTGGATCAACGCCGGCCTCTTCCAGGTGACCAAGCAACTCACCGGCGCTGGGCTGGAAGTTGCTTCCCGCGCCAACATCGAAAAGGGCGACACGGTCACCTGTCCGGTAAAGCGTGACGTTGCAGTCGGGGGTGAGCATATCTGTTGCCAGACCACGGGGGGCGAGAAGGGACTCTATTTCCCCTGGCGACTGCTCCGGCAGCACGAAATTCATCGGCAGGACCAGATTGCCATCGGAGAAAATCTGGATCTCGGCATCTCCGAGTTTGAAAGGGTTTGCGTGGAGGGATCGGGCCGGCAGTCCAAGGCCGAGTGAGAGTGCCAGTGCACCGCCCCCACTCAGGACAGCCCGCCGCGATGGAGTTGGAAAGACGGGAGTTGAAATTGTGCGCCGGGACATGTTTTCCTCCACATATGCAATTTTTTGAATTTATCTTCTGTTCCTTGAGCAACGTCAATGCCTGCCCGGTATGACAGAGAGATAATTTTCTCTCAACTTGGCGGAATGCCGGGAAATTTCCGGGTGTAGCACCCCTTGGAGAAGCACATGGATCTGACATTCTTTCTTGAACGCTATCCGGAGCCCTGGATCCTGGCCGCTGGCGGGCTTGTGGTGGGAATGGTGTTTGGAGCCTTCGCGCAGCAGAGCCGGTTCTGCCTGCGGGCCGCGGCCATGGATTTCTCCAATGGCGTCTTCGGCGTCCGTTTGTCTGTCTGGCTGTTTACCTTCTCGGCTGCGTTGCTCACCACGCAGGTGCTGATTGCTTTTGGTCAGATACAGGCCAATGAGGCCCGGCAACTTGCATCGCCGCAGAGCCTGTCAGGCGCCGCGGTCGGAGGGCTGTTGTTTGGCACCGGCATGATCCTTGCGCGGGGCTGTGCCAGCCGTCTTCTGGTGCTGTCCGCAACAGGTAATCTTAGGGCATTGCTGTCCGGACTGGTGTTTGCGGTGGTCGCGCAGGCCAGCTTGCGCGGTATCCTGATGCCCGCCCGGGAGTGGATTGCGGGCTGGGTCACCACAGTTGATGTTGGCAGCAACGATCTGATTGCGCTGTTGCAAGCCACCCCGGCCGTTACATTCGGCTTTGGCGGCTTGTGGCTTCTGGCGGCACTTGTCATTGCTGTGCGGGCGAGGGCTCCGATCTGGCAGATGATCGCTGCTGCCGGCGCTGGGCTCGCGATACCACTGGCGTGGTGGTTTACCTCGTCCATGGCAGGGCAGGCTTTCGATCCGGTTCAGGTGGAGGCGGTGACCTTTACCGGCCCGTCCGCGGACACGTTGATGCTGTTCCTGTCGCCGCCCGGATCTCAGCTGGATTTCGATATCGGAGTGGTTCCTGGGGTGTTCCTGGGTTCCTTCCTGGCAGCTCTTGTGACCCGTGAACTGGCGCTCCAGGGGTTCGAAGGCGGACGCTCCATGGCGCGTTATCTGACCGGCGCTGCCATGATGGGCTTCGGTGGCATGCTGGCCGGCGGGTGCGCGGTCGGTGCTGGTGTTACGGGGGCGTCGATCTTTGCCCTGACGGCGTGGATTGCCCTGAGTGGCATCTGGCTCTCCGCAGCGCTTGCCAACTATTTCCTGACAGAAGGTGGCGGTGACTTGACACGCGCCGTGCCGCAAGCCTGAGGCCGTTAGGCCTGCGGATCTGTCATGTTGCTGCCCGAATGACAAAGCCCGCCGGTTTGGCGGGCTTTGCTGTTTGATCTTGAAGGCACAGGCCGGTTAGATCGAACCGAGGGCCTGATCCAGGTCGGCGATGATGTCCTCGGGATCTTCCAGCCCGATGGACAGGCGGATCACCTCAGGACCGGCTCCCGCCTTTGTCTTTTGCTCGTCGGACAGCTGGCGGTGGGTCGTCGAGGCCGGATGAATGATCAGGCTGCGGGTGTCGCCGATGTTGGCCAGATGGGAGAACAGCTCGACATTCGAGACGAGGCCGACGCCAGCGTCATAGCCGCCCTCGACACCGAAGGTAAACACCGCACCGGCGCCCTTGGGCATGTATTTCTGCTGCAGGGCGTGGTTCTTGTCGTCCGGCAGGGCAGCGTAGGACACCCATTTCACCTTTGGATGAGCCGACAGATGCAGGGCCACCTTCTTGGCGTTGTCCGAATGGCGCTGCATGCGCAACGGCAGGGTCTCGATGCCGGTGATGATCATAAAGGCATTGAACGGCGAGATCGCCGGTCCGAGATCGCGCAGGCCCAGCACCCGGCAGGCGATGGCGAAGGCGAAATTGCCGAAGGTCTCGTGCAGCACAACGCCCTGATATTCCGGGCGGGGCTCGGACAGCAGCGGATAGCGGCCGCTGGACCAGTCGAAAGTGCCGCCGTCGACGATAATACCGCCCATGGAGTTGCCGTGGCCGCCCATGAATTTGGTCAGGGAGTGCAGAACGATGTCGGCTCCATGTTCGATGGGGCGGCAGAGGTAGGGGGTCGCCATGGTGTTGTCGACCACAAGCGGCACGCCCTTGGCCTTGGCGATGGCGGCAATGTCGGCGATATCGACGACGATGCCGCCTGGATTGGCCAGGCTTTCGATGAAGACCGCCTTGGTGTTCTCGTCAATTGCCGCTTCGAAGGTCGAGAGATCGTCCGGATCCGCCCATTTGACGTCCCAGCCAAAGCTCTTGAACGAATGGTTCAGCTGATTGATCGAGCCGCCGTAGAGCTTGTTGGAGGCAACGATGTTGTCACCCGGCGTCATCATGGTGTGGAAGCACAGCAGCTGGGCCGAATGACCGGAAGCTGTGGCGAGAGCCGCGGTGCCGCCCTCCAGCGTCGCGACCCGCTCTTCCAGAACGGCGGTCGTCGGATTGGTGATGCGGGTGTAGATGTTGCCGAAGGCCTGCAGCCCGAACAGCGAGGCGGCGTGGTCGACATCGTCAAAGACAAAGGACGTTGTCTGGTAAATGGGTGTGGCCCGCGCGCCCGTTGCCGGGTCCGGCTGGGCGCCTGCGTGAATCGCCAGGGTCGAAAATCCGGGAATGCCGTCGCTCATGTAATCCTCCTTGTCTGTTTTGCGCATACTGGCTGAGGAGGCGTGAGGCGTAAAGGCAATCTCGTCATTTCAAACAGGGTTTGATGGGAAGGCATTCTGTTTGTCAGGTTATAATTGGCGCAGCAGCTCCCGGCTGATGGGCTTGACCGGTTCGCTGCGCAGAACCAAGGCGGTCTTCACCCCACCGTGGCGGGCGATCGTATCGACGATTGTTTCCAGTTCGCCGGGATTCGGCACCAGGACTTTCAGGATGAAGCAATCCTCGCCCGTCAGTCTGTGCACCTCGATCACGTGGGGCATCGCGGCAAAATGCTTCAAGCAGGGCTTGATGTGCTCATGGGTCGTGCTTAGCCGGATGATGGCCATCATGCCCAGTCCGAGCGCTGCAGGGTTCACCAGCGCCGTATAGCCGGAAATGATACCGCGTTCCTCCAGCCGTTTGACGCGTTCCGACGTCGCCGGTTGCGACAGGCCAATGGCGCGCCCCAGTTCAGACAGGCCCATGCGGCCATTTTCTTGCAAGGCTTCCAA
>JBNKOQ010000223.1:0-6080 GCA_050294735.1 Roseibium sp.
TACGGCGGCAGCAATATGGGCTACCTGGCCCACTCCATTGTCATGGAGGAGATCAGCCGGGCGTCCGCATCCGTCGGCCTGTCCTACGGCGCCATGTCCAACCTGTGCCTGAACCAGATCCGCAAGAACGGCAGCGATGCCCTGCGTCAGGAGCATGCAGAAACCCTCGATGCCTACCAGGGGGACGATGTCTATTCCCCCGAGTTGGTGGCATTGGTGAAGGCGTTCCAGAAGGAAAACAAGCTGTCTGCGGACGGTATTGTCGGCAAGAACACAATCTTGTCGATGGTGGGCGTGACCAACGAAGCCAAGATCACCAAGGTCAAGCTGGCGATGGAACGCAGCCGCTGGCTGCCGGATGAGCTTGGCGCGCGGAAGGTCTTCATCAACCAGGCAGCCTTCACGGCAACCTACACCGCGCCGGGGGAAGTGCCTCTGTCGATGCGCGTTGTCGTCGGCAAGAAGTCCAATCAGACAAACTTCTTCTACGACAAGATCGAGCTTGTTGAATACAATCCCTATTGGGGCGTGCCCTATTCGATCATCGTCAACGAAATGATCCCGAAGCTGGCCAAGGATCCGAGCTATCTCGACCGTGCAGGTTATGAAGTCAGCACGCCCGGCGGCCGGAAGATTTCGTCAGCGTCGGTGGACTGGTATTCGGTTGCCGCGAAGCAGTCATCCGTGAACGTGCGTCAGTATCCGGGCCGCAGCAATGCTCTGGGTGAGGTGAAGATCCTGTTCCCGAACAAGCATCACATCTACATGCATGACACGCCGTCCAAGAGCCTTTTCAAGAAGGATCAGCGGGCATTCAGTCATGGCTGTGTCCGGCTTCAGGATCCCAAGGCAATGGCGGCAGCAGTCCTCGGCAAGTCGAAGGATTATGTCACAAGCCGGATCAATCAGGGCCAGAACGAACAGGAAAAGGTCAGCGGCGACATTCCGGTCTATGTGTCCTATTTCACCGCCTGGCCGGAACTGAGCGGCAAGGTTGATTACTACGGTGATGTCTATGACCGTGACCGCTATTTGCTGAAAGCGATTGAAGCAACGGACAAGGCGCGCAGCTGATTTTTCCGGTTTGGTACCGTACCGTATGACAAAAAGGCCGTCCTGAAGGACGGCCTTTTTTCTTGGTGTTGCGTTTTGTGTCTGCCGGACCCGTGGCCGATGAGGCGTTTAGTCCTGAGACAGGCAGGATGAAACGGCGTCCGCCGTCTGCTTCAGCAATGCCTCGTAAAGGCCGGGGCCGTTTTCCAAATCGCTGCCCAGCGGATCCAGCACTGCTGTTTTGGCGTTGGACCCTTCGAGAACGACGCCGACCAGCTTTGGCGTAAACTGCGGTTCGGAGAAGACGCAGACCACACCGAGGTCCTTGATGGTGTCACGAATGGCGGCAATGCGGTCCGCGCCAGCGGGTGTTTCCGGGTTCAGCGAAATCGCACCTGCAGCGGGAACCGAAAACCGGTCTTCGAAATAGTGATAGGCGTCGTGGAAGACGACGTATGGGCGCCCTCTGACCGGCGTCAGCTGTTTGTCGATGCTGGCTGCCAACGTGGATATGCGCTGCTTCATCGCCTTGGCATTGCTGGAATAGGTTGCCGCGTTGTCCGGATCGGCCTCTGACAGAGACTGGGCGATTTCGCCGACGAGCAGCTCTGCATTTTCAGGGCTTAGCCAGATATGCGGGTCCTGACCGTGATGAACGTGGCCATGTGCGGCAGGCTCGGCTTCGCTGTGATCCGATTCATGCTCATGGCCATCATGATCAGCATGCTCATGCTCGTCGTGGTCATGGTCTCCGAACCCGTTGCTCTCGCGAAAGGGCAGGATGGTCAGGCCAGGCGTTTCGGACAGTTCGACAACCTTGGCCGATCCGGCCAGGGACGAAAGAGCCTTGGCCAGGGATGTCTCCAGCCCTTCGCCAATCCAGAAGACGACATCCGCGTTCTGCAGTTGAGACGCCTGAGATGGCTTCAAGGCAAAATCATGCGGCGAGGCCGCACCGTCGATCAGGATATCCGGGGTGCCGACACCTTGCATGACGCCGGCTACAAGAGAATGAACTGGTTTGATTGTTGCGACCACTTTGGGGGCCGCCATCGCGGAAGTACTGGCAAGAAAGGCGGCTGCCAGGAGGGTGGCGGTCGCGATTGCTTTCTTGCGCCGGTTTGTGAATACGCATGAGGGGAAGTTGGGCAAGGGGAGGCTCCGTTGATATGTTATTTCATAACATGTAATTCTGTAACACTCGTATTCTCCCCCTGCAAGCGGATTGTTTGCGGCAAAGCAGAAACACCCCCTGAAAATCTGCCGTTGCTTATGGCCGCCTCGGCAATTCGGTCCCTGACTGAAAGGCTCTTTTGCTAGTTCCCACCCCTTCCTGGCTGGTCAATTCGTTCGGAAAACCGTAACCAGAGCGTGGAATTTGGAGAACCGCAGTGAGGGAATCTGTTGGCTGAACTCGATCTATCAATTGTGTTTTATGCGCTGCTCGCCTGTGCGCTCGGTGGTCTTTTGAAGGGGGCAACAGGGGCAGGCGCTCCTGTGATCGGCGTGCCTGTACTGGCGGCCATGTTCGATGTTCAGTTCGCGGTTGCGGTTTTTGTGACGCCGAACCTCCTGACCAACATCTGGCAAGGCTGGCAGTTCAGAAAATCCATGTTGCCCTGGCCGTTTCTTGTTCTGTTTGCCGGAGGCGGAGGGCTCGGCGCCATCATCGGAACCTATCTGCTGGCAGGGCTGCCTTCGGATCTTCTACTGGTTTTTATGGCCTTGGTTGTGCTGGGATACGTCGGTTTCCGTCTGCTCAATGCGGATTGGGGACTGTCCTATGCGGCCGGGGTCAGACTGGCAGGACCAGTGGGCCTGCTCGGCGGCATTCTGCAGGGAGCCACCGGCATATCCGCGCCTGCATCGCTGACATTCCTCAATGCGTTGAAACTGCCCCGGAGCTGCTTTATCGGCACGGTATCACTGTTCTTCGCCGTCATATCGTCAACGCAGATTGAACGGATGGCCGCCGTTGGTCTTCTGACAGTCGACCTTTTTTTGCTGGGCTTGGGGGCAACCGCGGTGACCCTGGCGGCAATGCCCGTTGGCAGCTGGCTCGCGACAAAGGTGTCGCGCGGCACCTTCGACCGGATCATTCTCGGTCTGCTGGTCGTAATTGCGCTGAAAATCCTTGTCGAAGTGTTTTTCTTTTGAATGAATAAAGAGGGCGGAGCGATTGACGCTCCGCCCTCATGTCCATCAGGCACGTTGAATGGCCGGTTCAGCCGTGCAGTTTCGCGGCTGTTTCCGCAATGAGTTTGCCTTGATAGCGGGCGCCTTCAAGGTCGATTGTCCCCGGTTGGCGTTCTCCTTGGCCACCGGCAATGGTGCTGGCGCCGTAAGGCGTGCCGCCGGTGATCTCGTCGAGGGTCATCTGGCCTGCGTGAGAATAAGGCAGCCCAACAATGACCATGCCGAAGTGCAGCAAGTTGGTCAGCAAAGAGAACAGGGTCATTTCGTTGCCGCCGTGCTGGGTGGCACTGGAGGTGAAGGCTCCTGCGACTTTTCCCTGCAGTGCTCCGGATGCCCAAAGGCCGCCGGCCTGTTCCCAGAAGTTGGCCATTTGCGACGGCATCCGCCCGAAACGAGTCGGAGCGCCGACGACGATTGCATCATAGTCCTTCAGATCATCGACCGTCGCGACAGGTGCCGACTGATCCAGCTTGTAATAGCTGGCTTTTGCGATGTCTTCGGGAACGGTTTCCGCGACACGTTTGATGTCAACGCTTGCACCGGCCGAACGGGCCCCTTCCGCTATGGCTTCCGCCATTGTTTCGATGTGGCCATAGGTGGAATAGTAAAGAACGAGAACTTTGGTCATGGAATGTCTTTTGGGTCAGTTGGTGAGTGGTGCCGGTCCAGAGGGAAACCGTCCAGTGCACCATAAATGGCATTCAGATCCGCTATCGGGAAGGCATGCGCGTGCGCACGCTGTGTTCACGTCCGGTGAACAGGGACGCGCGGGGATGATACTAATTGTCTGTCGCAGAAGGGATCATTTAGATATTAGAATATACTGAAATTCAAATAGATATGAGAATTTTCTATAGTATAACTTTATATTATAATTCGTTGCCGCCGCGGCGTGAGCAGACGGTGAGGCTCAAAGCGTCATATCCGTCAATCCGCGAGGACAGCCCGCATGATGGGGCTCCGTGGGCATTTCTGCATTAATACACGCTAACGGCCCTGATGAGCCCGAACGATTTCCGCGCATCGGGAGAGCGCCATATCGAGCGCCACTCGGGACGACGCTGCACTCAAACTGATCCGTATGCCAGGGTGGGCCTCGGGTCTCCTCGAAAACGACGAGGATGGCGCAACGCGAACCCCTACCGATTCAAACAGCTCCGCTGGTGCCTTTGTCGAAATGAAGATGTGAGGCGAAGGCGGATTTCCGCGCAGGTCGGGGAAGAATGCCGTTGCTAGACGGTGTCGTGCCTCGATCTCAAGCCGCTGGCTCTCGACCTGTTTATTCACGCCACCGCTTTCGATCCATTGGATGGCGACCTCTATCATGAGCGGGGCCATGCTCCAGCTTGTGGCGTAGACGGCGGAACTTAGCTTATCGATCATTGGGCCTTTACCCCAGACAAATCCGGTTCGGAGGCCGGCAGCTACGGTTTTGGAAAGCGTCGAGACGTACAGGATTGGTGCGCCGGAGTTCAGAGCGGCCATGGGCTGTATATCTGCCAATGGGCCATAGGCATCATCTTCTATAATGAGCGTCCCCTCGCGGGAGGCCGCTGTCAGCAGTTCCTGGCGCCGTGACAGGGGCCAGGTTCCTCCTGTGGGATTGTGCAGGGTTGGCGTCAATATCGCCGCGTCCACACCCGCATCCGACAAAGCTTTCGGCAGAACGCCGTCATCGTCCATCCGCAGGTCGATAGCCTTCATTCCACGCCCTTGTGCCAGTGCCACGACACCTGAGTAAGTTTGCTCCTCCATGCCAAGGGATTTGATATCTAGGACATTGAGGATCGCTGCGAGTGCTGCCTGACCACCAGCGACCGGGACAACCTCTTGCGGTCGCGCCGATATCCCGCGTGTTTCCAACCAGCGGACGCCAGCGACCCGCAACCGGTCAACCAGCCTTTGGGAGGCATAGCCGCTCCAGTCTGTGTCAGGTGCCCTGATGGCTTGCTCTATTGCTGCTGCAAACCCATCGTCTTGCGTGGCGACGGGAGTATTTACAGAAAGGTCAAGGATCGCCGGATCAACCGCACGGGCCGCGAATATCTCGGCAGCCCGGCTACGACCGAGAACGTAAGTGCCTCGACCAACCTCACCATGGATCAGGTGACGGCGCGATGCCTCGCGATAAGCTTTGGTGACGGTCGAAGTGTCGAGGCCCAGCCGCCAGGCAATATCGCGATGAGGCGGCAGCCGATCACCAACTTTCAATTCACCCGTCTCGATCGCGCGCTCGATTGCCTCCGCCAATGCGAGGTAGCGCGATCCAGTTGATGAAAGTATCGGGGTCCATGCCATTATTGTTTGCCAGACAATGTTTGAGTTGAGTCAGACAATACTGACTGCCATAGATGCCTCTAGCAAGTACACCAGCCAGAAAACCGCCAATGAAAACCAACTCTCGATCAACGACCCTTGCGCTTGCTGCGGCTTTTGCAGCGGTGGCGATATGGGGAGCTTCAGCCGCCGCGACGGCAGTGGCCGGACGTAGCATTCCTCCGGAGCTGATTGGCGGGCTACGCTCTCTTCTGGCCGGCATCATTCTGCTTCCGCTCCTGCTGCGGTTTCGCGACCGTTTTCCTCCAACATGGCCAGAGCGAGCCGAGCTCATCGCCGGCGGACTATTTGGCTTCATGGCCTACCCGCTTCTGCTGAGCATCGGTGTCTTGAAGACATCGGTAACCCACGCGTCGGTGATCCTGGCGTCAGCGCCGATATTCACGGGCCTGCTCAGTTTCCTGATAACTGGCCGATGGCCCAAGGTTCTCTGGTGGGGCGGCAGCGTTGTTTCCTTGGCGGGAATTATCATTCTGATGAATTCGCGCAGCCCG
>JBNKOQ010000224.1:0-6077 GCA_050294735.1 Roseibium sp.
TATGTCAAGGTTTCTATGATGGGACAATATGTATGCAAAGCATTAATGGATCCCATAGAGCGCTAGTGCCAAAAAAGGATAATCTAGTCAGGATAAATGACTTCAGATCCATCTCTTTACTGAATTCTAGTGTAAAACTGCTGACCAAGCATCTGTTCGGATGCAAAGACATCCCACAAGCGGAACTCCGCCCGAAGCCGCCCATCGGCCTGCTTGGTCACCGAACCGCTGACAAGAACCTGCGATCCGATAGTCCGCCAGTCGCCGAACCGCGGCGTCGTGTTCACACCCATGTTCTTTTGAATGAAACTTGCAGGGTCCAAAGGCTTGAATAGCCCGGAACGCTTGAGATCTCCGGATATCACACCGGTCATGTCCCGCGCCAGCTTCGGATCTCCGCCGTCAGCCTCAAAAGAGGGCAAGGCAATCGGCATGGGCTCGATCTGCCCCTGAGTGATGTCGATTTCGATCAGCGCAAAGGCCGGCGCGCTCACAACAGTGGCCATAGCGGCCAGCAGGCAGACAGCTGCCGCCGTTTTCAAACGGGACAGGAAACGGGCGAGACCCGGCACATAGCACATCTTCAGCATGGCTCCTGGTTTCCTTTTCAACGTCCTACCCACCGATCATTTCGCGCGGGTCAAAATTGATAATCACCTGCTGCCAGGCATCATACTTGGCAGACGGCAACGAATAGGGCGCACAGCGCATAACCGCTCGAACCGCACTGCTTGCAGCAGCCCTGAATGCCGGATGCGAGCTCGAGTTTAACACTTCCGGACTTGAAGAAACTTGCCCCGACCGATCCAGACCGAACTGGATCCTGACCTTCAGGGTTTCAGCGCCAACAGCCCCCACAGGCGGGCTCCAGCACCTTGATATCTGGCCGCGCAACGCGTCGAGTTCTGACTGGCTCATGCGGACATTCTGCTCGCCGAGACGGCTGCCCAAAGACGCAGGGTCCTGAGAGGGCGACGTACTCCCGCCAGCCGGTTCGACCTTGTTGAGCAGGGCCGAAATCTGGTTCGGGCTAAAGTTATCGTCCTTTGGCTTTTTAGCCGTTCTCGTTGGTTTTGGCGGCGTCGGCTTGGACCGTGGCGTAACATCGCTCCGCACCGGCTTCGGCTCCTCAACCGGGGCTGGCTCGGGTGCGGGTTCTGGCGCAGGCGCAGGTTCGGGAGATGGCTCCGGAGCCGGAGCAGGTTCCGGTTGGGGCGCGGGCGCCGGTTCAGGAGCTGGCTCCGGCTCGGGCGCAGGTTCCGGCTTTGGCGCAGGTTCCGGTGTCGGCGGCGTTGGTTGCTCCGTTCGGTTCTCTCCCGGTTTTTCTTCCGGCTGCGGCGCCTCTTTCGGAGGTTCCTGACTTGGCTTGAGCGCGGCAACATCCCGGATCTTGGTTTCGGTTTTTTCGCCCTTTTGCAACCGTGTCAGCTCTTCAACCGGCACCAGCTCGACCGGCAGGGAATCCACCGGCTTGGTTTGAAAGGTCTCCACGTCCGGAAGGGCAATGGCCCCCCAGAGCAGCACGACCGCATGGCCGACCAAAGACGCGATGAGACCTGCACGCATGGCGGCCTATGAATCCCGCTCTTCGAGCGTCACCAGTCCAAGCCGCTTGAAACCCGCCGCATTGATCCGGCCCATGAGCTTCATCATGATGCCGTAATCCGAATCCTGGTCTCCGCGCACGTAGATACGCTCGTCGTAACCGTTGGCCGCAATCGCTTCCAGCTTCGGCACAACTTCATCGATGGCAATTTCGGTGTCTTGAATGAAGATCTGACCGGACGCGTTGACCGAAATGGTGATCGGCTCATTGTCCCCTTCCAGAGCTTTCGCCTTGGTTTCCGGCAAATCGATCGGCACGCCGACAGTCAAAAGCGGAGCCGCAACCATGAAAATGATCAGCAGCACCAGCATGACGTCCACCATGGGCGTGACGTTGATCTCACTCATTGGCTGGTGTCTTCGGCGGCGGCGACGACGGCCACCACCGCCCTGTCCGCCTGCGAGTTGCATGGCCATGCTCAGGTCCTCTCGTCGATTTGACGGGACAGGATGGCCGAAAACTCGTCAGCAAAACCTTCCATCCGGCCAACCGCACGGCCGACGTCGGAGGAGAGCTTGTTGTAGGCAATCACGGCAGGGATAGCAGCCAACAGGCCGAGAGCCGTCGCAAACAGCGCTTCGGCAATCCCCGGAGCAACCACTGCCAGATTGGTGCTTTCCGAACTCGCGATTGCCTGGAAAGCGGTCATGATGCCCCAGACAGTTCCGAACAGGCCGATAAAGGGCGCTGCCGATCCAACAGTCGCCAGAACCAGCAAGCGGTTCTCCAGACGTTCCGCTTCCCGCTGGATGGTGACGTCCATCACCCGGTCAATCCGCTGCTGCAAGCTGCCTATCGCCGGCCGGGCGCCTTCATGGCTCCGTTTCCACTCCCGCATCGCCGCGACGAAAATCGCCGACATCGCGTGGTTCACACGGTTTTGAAGTGTGCCATACAGCTCTTCCAGGGACTGGCCGGACCAGAACACGGTCTCGAACCGGTTCATCTGCCTCTTGGTTCTGGAATAGAGAAGAGATTTATCGACGATGATCGCCCAGCACCAGACAGAGGCGCCCATCAGGCCGAGCATGACGATCTTAACGACGATATGGGCTTCCCAAAAAAGACCGAAGAACGAAATATCGCCTTCCTGTACCGCCAACGTCGACTGGACAAGTTCATTCATGTAACAAAAGACCTCTTGGGCGTAAGACTGTGCCTGCGCGGACGAACCGAATACCGGTATGCCGTATGCCCCTTAATTCCTGGCGCGTCAGGCTCAACGTCTCTGTGACTGCCGATTTTGGCGAAACTGGGACTGTTGCCAAGACTAGGGACAAACATTCAATTGAATCAATTAAGGTTACCGGACAATTAAAAATAACTTCCGATCTTTAAACAATTTCCCAGATCCGGGCCGCCGCACTCTATCGGATTAACTACAAGCGCCCGAATGGGCGAGATCGGTCAGACGGTCGGCCAGAGGTTTGGGGAGCCGCGTCGGCCGTCCGTCAGCTGTGATCACCGCGACGGTGACATTCGCCGTCACCAGAAGCTGTCCCTCTTTGAAGATACTCTGACGCAGGGCAATCCGTGCCCCCTTGTGCTCAAGCAAGCTGGTTTTGACCTCGAGGACATCATCAATAGTGGCCGGTCTCAGGAATTCCAGATCCATTTTGCGCACAGCAAAGGCAAGAGAAACCCCAGAGATGCCGTCTTTCAGCTCCCTGTGATGGATACCGGCCAGGCGAAGAAGGTCCGAGCGGCCGCGTTCAAAAAAACGGACATAGGCCCCGTGATACACAATCCCGCTGAAGTCGGTGTCTTCGTAATAAACCCGAACCGGCAGGACATGAGCGCCTTCAAGAAGCCGGCCTGAAAGATCGGACCAGGTGGTCACGTGCGCCCCTCCTTGCGTTTGGTGATGGCCGTCATGCATAGCAGATGGCCCCGCTGCAGAACAAATGCAACGGGGCCGGTTTCGCCATTGAATTAAATCGCCCTTGGGACCTCAGGCGGCGGCGACTTCGGACAGGAAGGTCTCGACCGAAGTGCGCAGGGCCTCTGCTTGCCGTTTCATTTCCAGCGTTGCCTCGCGCATATGCTCGGCAGAGGTCGAATTCTCAACCACATCCTGATTGAGAGACGCCACAGCCGATGAGACATTCAGCGTCCCTCTGGCCGCCTCGGCGACATTCCGGGAAATCTCATTGGTCGCGGCCCCTTGCTGCTCGACCGCGTCAGCGATCGTTGCGGTGTAATTGTTGACCTCATCCATCGAATTGGACACCAGAGCAATTTCATTCACCGTCTCGGCGGTCGATGCTTGAATGGCCGAAATCTGGGTGGAGATCTCCTCCGTTGCCCTGGCCGTCTGACCAGAAAGCGACTTCACTTCAGAGGCCACAACGGCAAAGCCCCGTCCGGCATCACCAGCCCGAGCGGCTTCGATTGTTGCATTGAGAGCGAGAAGATTCGTCTGCTCGGCAATTTCCGAAATCAGCGACACCACATCGCCGATCCTGTTGACGGCCTCGGCAAGTCCGGCAATCTTCTCGTTCGATGACTGGGTGTTGGTGGTTGCCCGGCCAACAATTTCCCCTGTCGTCGCAACCTGACGGGAAATCTCAGAGATAGACGCGTTAAGCTCTTCCGTGGCAGATGCCACTGCCTGAACATTCGAGGACGCATTTTCGGAATCACTCACCGCGTCAGCACCGCGCCCGGCAGCAGAGGCAGACCGGCCACTCAGTAAGGACGACAATTCCTCAACCCTCGCAATGTTGCTTTCAACAGAAGACAAAACCGTTTGGGCCTCCGCGCGGAAAGAATTGATCAACTCGTCAATATGCTTTTCGCGCTTTTCACGCGCGATATGGCCAACCTTGCGGTCCGATGCCAGCCTCTCGCGCTCAACTGAATTGTCCTTGAAGACTTCAATGCAGCGCGCCATCTCGCCAATTTCATCGGTCCGTGTGGTTGCAGCCACCGGCACTTCAAGATCCCCGTCGGCAATCTTGCGGGCCACACCCGAGAGCAGGTTGAGCGGGGCGAACATGCGCACCGTCAGCCACCATATGATGCCAACAACGGGCAACATGCAGAGGACCCCGGCAATAACCGCACCATAGGTGATCTTGTGTGCTGCGGCGGAGAGTTCTGTCTGCTGGACGGCTTCAATCACGCCGAACGGCTGTCCCTGCACTTCGCCATCGGCTTTGGCGTAACGATACTCTGTGCCGTCGATGGACAGCAGATCCCGGTCTATCTGAATATCCTTGAGATCGAATACACGCGTTGCCGCGCCATCCGCCCCGAGCTGCACAAGTGCGCCGGAAGATGTCACCAGCATGATTGTCTCACTCTCGCCCTGCTGCGTATCGTCGTTCAAGAGACCGGCGAACCGGCTCATGTTCACTTCAAGGCCGACGGCGCCAAAGAACCTGTCCAGATAAAAGACCGGAGCGGCGAGAACCAATCGGACATGCCCGTCTTCAGAAAGCATGAAACCGGAAGGGAACACCTCCCCACCTTTCAGGGTTTCAGCGGCATTTCCTGCGATGACGGGTGCAAGAGCTCTGGCAAACGGGTTGTTGGCGAGCTGGTCATCGTCGACATGGCGCGCGAATTCTTCCCCTTTGTTATAGGAGTAGATGATGTTTCCGTCAGGGTCTGTGATTGCGACCCCCGAGAACAGCCCCTGTCCGATCAGCTCCTCATATGAAGCGTGAATGATCTTGTGATTGTTGACGTAATAGTTTTGCGTTTCAGGCTCTTTCAGCAAATAGCGCTGATCCGCCGGATTCGGGTTGTCTTCAACGAAGATCTTACGCAACGTCGCGGTCTGACCTTCTTTCAGATTTTTCCAGCCGACAGTCATCTTCATGAGGCTGTCTTTTGCTGTCGTCAGGGATGCGAAAAAGCGTGTGCTTTCAGTCGCCTGCTCAAGCGCCAACTCAAGGGTTTTCCTTTTGCCCAATGTTGCGCCCTTGAGTGCCGTATCCGCTTGAGAGTTGGCAACGCTGCTCGCGAGGTTCGAGGTTACCACAACAATGGCAACACACATCGTCAATGTTCCCGCCAGGAACATCAAAGCCAACTTTGTCGATAGACGATTACGAATCATTATTTCCCCCGAAATTTTGGGAGCAATATTCAAGTAAAATTCAAAAGAAAGACTTAACCAAAATAGCTTTACTCAGGATCGGAAAACAAACCGAACTGCGGAGCATCGGGCCGGGCCGGAGCCTTCAGCCCCAGATGCTCGAAGGCTTGCGGCGTCAGCACACGCCCACGCGGCGTGCGCTGCAAGAAGCCGTTCTGGATCAGATAAGGTTCGACAATTTCCTCAATCGCGTCACGCGGCTCGGAAAGCGCAGCGGCAATCGTTTCGATGCCGACGGGGCCCCCACCGAAATTCATCGCAATCTGGGTCAGGTACCGCCGATCCAGACTGTCCAGCCCGGCCCCGTCCACCTCGAGCTGTGACAAGGCCCGGTCAGCCAGCACGCTGTCCACATTCTCATTACCG
>JBNKOQ010000225.1:0-6065 GCA_050294735.1 Roseibium sp.
GTTTCGGCCAGTCCGTTGAACATACCGATATCCAGATAGACCCAGCGGACATCGTCTTCAGCCGACTTCTTCGAGATTAGCACAACTTCGGCTTCGGTCAGGCCGGCGTTTCCGACCATGCCATCGCCCGGATCATTCCGATCGTCTTACGATTGAGGTCCAAAGCATCGTTGAGGCTCAACTCATCCCAATGAGTTGCAAACCAGAAATCGATTTCGCGCGCGGCTCCAAAAAGCGCGGCGGCAATCAGCGAACGGGGCATGTCCTTGCGGATTGCCCCGACGGTCTGCCCCTCGCAAAGCAACTCCTCGAGCTTTTGCCGAACCGTTCGCATTAGGTCGCTTGATGCCCCTTGAGACGTCGGTCCCTCATAGAGACCACGGGCAAGCGCTGCCAATGTTTCATCTTCCTTGAAAACTGCGGCAAGACGGTCAAAGAACACCCCCACCTGACGCCAGAAGTCCTCCGCTCCTAGAGGTGTTTGCCAGACCAATCCGATCCGCTCCACCAGCCGCGCAAGAGCACGCTCGATGACGGCTCCATAAAGGTCTGCCTTGTCCGAGATGTAGTAGTAGGCCTGCCCCTTGCTCATGCCGGCAGTCGTCAGAATGCGGTTCAGTGAGGCCTTCGAATAGCCATGCGCCGCAAACTCCCGTTCCGCAGGGTCCAGCAGTTGAGCCTGTTGCCCAGCGGATAGCCCTCGCAATCTCTCGCGCGGCAAACCTTTCGCACCTTTCCCCATGATCTCACCTCTGCCTTGACTGCTCCGGCGGGAGCAGCGGTTGCATCTACCAGACCACTGGTCTAAATACAAATTAGACCAGTGGTCTAAATCATCTCAACTTCGCTTTTCCAGCCTTTGAAAGGATAGCCCCATGCGGTGGCGCGGTATCAATCACGTTGAATTTTCAGTGCTGGACTACGACACATCCATCGCTTTCTACGACCGGATGTTTGGCTGGCTCGGCTACAAAAGTTTCTGGTCGCTCGATCTGGGTTACAGGTCCACGTATTACATGGCGCGCTTTCCGTTCCCGCACAGCTATATCGGCATACAGCCCGCGAAGACCGGTCCCAAGCTTGACCACGATGCCCGGCCTGTCGGCGTTCATCACATCGCCTTGTGGGCAAAAAGCAGAAAAGAGGTCGACCGGTTCTACGAGGACTTCCTGGTGCCAAGCGGAATACCGGTTTCAGACAAGCCGTCCGCCTATCCGATCTATTCGCCGGGCTACTATGCGGTCTTCTTCGACGATCCGATAAATGGCCTGCACTGGGAGCTGGCACACATCCCAAGGCTCCCCTCGATCAAGAGCTACATGGAATGGAAACGGGCCCTGAAATCTGAAATCAAGAAGCATCCGGAGCTTGGACAAGACGCGGAAAAGAACTTCTGGCGGGAGTTGCCCGGCAAGCGCGGACACTGAAACAAAATGCCCCGGCAGACTTTCCTCCGCCGGGGCATTTTTATTTTCAGACAGGACGGAGACCGTCCCTTGTCACAGCACCAAGGCTTCAGGCGGCCCGGCGGCGCAGAGCACGGCGGGAGGGACCACGGCGGCCGACAGCAGACAGGTCCACAGCACCGGCAGCTTCCAGGCAGCCCGCCATCTGAGCGGTCGTACCTTCCACCAGATCGATGGCAAGGAACCGGTGCCAGTCGACCGGACCGGGCATGGTCACGTTTTCCAGATGGCCCACACCGAAGCCGAAGCGCTCGTAGTAAGGCAGATCGCCCACCAGAATGATGGCGCCGTGACCGGAGACAGCGGCCTGGTTCAGCGCATGGCGCATCAGGCGCGCACCGACCTTCTGGCTGCGGCAGGTTTTTTCCACGGCAAGCGGGCCGAGCAGCAAGGCACGGTTGCCCAGAGCGTCGGTGACGTGCCACAGGCGCAGGGTGCCCGCCAGATTGACCTCATCATCCAGAGCGGTGAAGGCAAAGGCCGGAATACGGCCTTCGCGCAGACGCTCGGAGGTCTTCAGGAAACGGTCGGGACCGAAGGAACGGTCAAGCAGATCCTCCCGCGCCTCGATGTGAGCCGGAACTTCATCAACAATGTCAATCATGGCCGTAAGCCTTCAGATGACGAAGGATGCCAGCGGCGCAAAACCGTTGAAGCCAACCGTCGAATAGGTCGTCGTGTAGGCTCCGCAGGCCTCAATCAGCACCTTGTCTCCGATGGAGAGCGACACGGGCAACTCATACGGTGTCTTTTCATACAAGACATCGACGCTGTCACACGTCGGCCCGGCCAGGACGCAAGGTGCGGTCCGGTCCCCATCGCGCGATGTGCGGATCGGATAGCGGATGGCTTCGTCCATGGTTTCGGCCAGTCCGTTGAACATGCCGATATCCAGATAGACCCAGCGGACATCGTCTTCAGCCGACTTCTTCGAGATCAGCACGACTTCCGCTTCGATCAGGCCGGCGTTTCCGACCATGCCACGGCCCGGTTCGATGATCGTTGACGGCAGACGGTTGCCGAAATGCTTCATCAGCGCGCCAAAAATCGCATCGCCGTAGCTCGGAACACCAGGAACCTCTTTCAGGTAGCGGGCCGGGAAGCCGCCACCCAGGTTGACCATTTTCAGCTCGATGCCACGGAGCGCCATTTCCTTGAAAACGCCTGCTGCCATGGCGAGAGCGAGATCCCACGCGCCGAGGTTGGCTTGCTGGGAGCCCACATGGAAGGAGACCCCGTAGGCTTCGAGGCCTTGGCGGTGGGCGAATTCGAGGACGTCGGGCGCCATGGCCGGGTCACAACCGAACTTGCGGGAGAGCGGCCATTCTGCTCCGACCCCGTCGCAGAGGACGCGGCAGAAGACTTTGCTTCCCGCTGCTGCACGGGAGATTTTTTCGACTTCTTCGGTGCAATCAACAGCGAAGAGCCGGACGCCGAGTTCGTAGGCACGCGCAATGTCACGTTCCTTCTTGATCGTGTTGCCATAAGAAATGCGGGAGGCATCTGCGCCAGTGGCGAGAACCATTTCGATTTCTCCGACGGAAGCACAGTCGAACGAAGAGCCGAGGCTTTCCAGGAGATTCAAAATTGCCGGATCGGGATTGGCCTTCACCGCGTAATAAACGGAGGTATCCGGCAAAGCTTTTGCAAAGGTCTCATAGTTGTCGCGAACAATGTCGAGATCGACGACAACACACGGTCCTTCGGAGGGGCCTTCGGCTTCGCGGCGGCGGAGAAAGTCAAAAATACGTTCACTCATCGGGATCTCCCGTCAATTCCAATCACGTCGCAGGGAGCCAGATGTACGACCACGCGATCCCCCGAGGTGGAACCGGAAGGCGTGTTCTAAACATATGGCAACGGTTGGGCGCATGAGCCGTCAGACGGATCTTGGGCGCTTTCCCGCGTGTGAATGCCGTTGATTGGATCGAGAGACCGAACCGCACGTCAGGCAATGATGTAATAAGTGCCTCGTCAGTGACCCCGGGGGTTGGAACCCCGGCAGAGACCAAAAGGCCCTCTTACGTCGTTGCTTTAAGCCGTCCGGTTTGCTGTCGATCAACCCGAGGCATATCCCCAGGGGTGGATTACGGCAGCGGCCCCGTTATTCATGGACGACCACGGGCACGTGCGAATTTGGGCGAGGATTAGATGCGCTTATTTGCTGTCATGATCAAGAGGAAAAATGCAGGCAACTCCATTTTTTCCGCATAGCAGATATGCAAGCGGTTCTGCCCTGTTTGCTTCTGAAAAGGGCCGCCCCCGGCTGCGGCCGCTTGAGAATATACATCTCCAAATGGCGTGGGCTGACATAAGGCCTTTGACGCGATTTCGCTTTTCAAGGCGCATTTGCCTTCTCAACACAAGCACCAATCCGGCAACTTATTGAATTAGCGAAGTTTTTCAGCTTCAAGCAAGGTAAAATGCTGAGTTCCGGTCTTGCGGCTGACGCGACAGAGCGGAATGACGACTGTGAGACCCGGGCGTTGCCAACAGGTCGAGGGGCCACACGCGGTGGCCCCTCCGGTTGTGTCCTTAGCGGTTTCAGTTGTTATTCCGGCCCTGACCACGCTGGTCATCTTGCATCCGGCGTGGACCATTATCCCCGCCACGCGGGCCGTCATGCCAGCCACCGCGCCGGCCGTGACGCCCGTTGGGGCCACGCTTGAAGTCGGCCTTGGTGATCACGCCGTCGTCGTTGCGGTCCATGCGCTCAACCAGATCAGCGCTGCGATCCGCATGTTCCTTGGCTGTAATGGACAAATCACCATCGACATCCATGGACTGGAACATCCGTACAGTCTGCCCTTCATGCAGGGTCATCCAGATGGTCGAGAAGTCGGTCAACTTGATGCCGCCTGAATTGTCCGCATCGGCAGAGGTGAACAATGTTCCGCGGACTTCTTCAAACTCGGCCCTGGTGACTTTGCCGTCCTTGTCCGTATCAAGCAGCGTGAAGATGTTCTCCATCATGCCGCGCGGACCATGAGGACCGGGGCCCATACCATGGGGACCTGGCCCCATACCGCGGGGGCCCGGGCCCATTCCGTGATGGCCTTCGCCCCAGCGGCGACCGCCCTGGTCTTCACTGCGCATCCTGCCGGCACCACGTTGATCGCTGTTCGGCCCAGCGCCTGGTCCACGAGGACCGACCCTGCGCTCCAATTCGCCATTACCGTCACGGTCAAGCATGGAGAACATGCGGTCTGTTGCGGCGTTGAACTCCTCGGTTGTCACCGTGCCATCGCCATCCGCATCGAGACGCTGGAAAGCCCGGACGCGCATGCCAGAGGAATTCTTTTCAAATGCGGCCTTGAATTCGGCGAGATCGACTGTTCCGCTCTTGTCGGCGTCGGCCTCGGAAAAGCGGGTTGCCTCGCCTTCATCGATTTCAGCCTGCGTCACCACGCCGTCTTCGTTGCTGTCAAAACGGTCCATGAATTGGCGGGCAGCGTGCCGTCCACCTCTGGGTCCAGGACCAAAACCCGGCCCGTTGCCCTCACCCATGCGTTCCCCCATACGGTCGCCATGATGACCTTTGCCCCAATTGTAGCCGTCGGCCTGGACTGCGGTAACCGCCACACCGGCAACACCGGTCAGCAAGGCCGCAATTGCAATTGTCTTAAAGCGTTTCATCGTATGTCAGCTCCTATTGCTGGTGCATTGATGAGCTGAACATAGGAACGAGTTGTCGCAGAAATACGGTCCGAAACAGCCCTAAGTGTCGCTGTTTGTAGCCATACCTCCACGTGTTACATCTCGTTACAAGAATACCGGGCCAAGTTTGGCATTCCGATTTATTTAGATGACAGAAAGCCTCGGCGTCCGGCAGGAACTGCCCCCGCCGGATACTACAGTGGAGATAACCTTGACCGATCCAAGTCCCCACATTCTCGTCGTTGACGACCATAAGGACATTCGGGAGACGCTCGCCCGCTATCTGGTCAAGAACGGCATGCGGGCGACGACCGCCGAAAGTGCCGGCCACGCCCGCAAGGCGCTGGCGGCTGCTTCCATCGATCTGGTGGTGCTGGATATCATGATGCCCGGCGAGGATGGCCTGTCCCTGTGCCGCCACCTTGTCGGCTCCAGCAATTTGCCGGTCATCCTTTTGACTGCGATGGCGGAAGACACCGACCGCGTCATCGGACTGGAGATCGGCGCCGACGATTATGTCACCAAACCGTTCAACCCCCGGGAGCTGCTGGCCCGCATCCGGGCCGTCCTGCGCCGCACGGCCGCCGGGCCCAAAGAGCGCGATCCGGTGGGCGAGGAAATTCTGACTTTCGAGGGATGGACGCTAAACGTGCCGAAACGGGAGCTGCTGGACCCGGCGGGCGTGAGCGTCGCCTTATCCAGTGGTGAGTTTCAGCTTCTGTGCGCATTTATAAAGCGGCCAAAGATGGTGTTGAACCGCGACCAGCTGCTCGATCTGACAACGGGCAGAACGCCAAATGTCTTTGACCGGTCAATCGACAACCAGGTCTCCCGTTTGAGACGCAAGATCGAAGAAGACGTCAAGGACCCCAAACTGATCAAAACCATCTGGGGCGGAGGCTATATGTTCACCGCGAGCGTGACTGGCGCGGGCGCATGATC
>JBNKOQ010000226.1:0-6060 GCA_050294735.1 Roseibium sp.
CGATCTATGTCCGCGACGCTGTTGGGAGACGGGTTCGTCTTGCTTTCGGTTATGTTCGCAAGCGTCGGCTATGTGTATGGCGGGCGAAGTTCTTCGCGGATGGGTCAATGGCCGGCGACAGCATGGTCGATCGCCGTGGGAGCATTGGCCTTCGCGCCATTCACAATCCCCGAGGCAATCGGTTTCGACTGGTCCGCACCGACCACCCTTGAGCTATCTGCGCTGCTATTCCTGGTGCTGTTCGTCACGATCGTTGGCTACGCGTTCTGGTTTTACGCCTTAGGCGAAGCAGGCGCAGCAACAGTTGCTCCAATTCAATTTTTGCAGCCGGTCGTTGGCATCGTGATTGCCGTTTCCTTTTTGGGTGAGGCTCTTTCGCTCAATATCCTGATCTCTGGAGTGCTCATCATATTTGGCGTCTGGTTGACGCGGCGGACATGACGGACGTCCGAGGTCTCGTTGGTCAGTGACGGAAAACAGATGATTTCCGCGTAGCGGTTCGGCGGGTCGAAATCGACGTGGTGACAGGGCAAGTTTTTACGCGACAAACCCTGTCGGAATGTGCGACTGGTTGCCCGACACCAAGCTTCGGCGCAGATCGCATGCCATCCTCAACAAGGGTGAGAGCCGTCACGCCCTTGCCCGGGCGGTCTTCCTCCACCAGCTTGGCGAGCTGTGCAACCGCGTGGCGGAAACCATGGCCTATCGGGCGTCAGGTCTCAACCTCGTCGTCAACGCCATTATCCTGTGGAACACCGTCTATCTCAGCCGCGCTGTCGAATATGTGCGCACCCAGGGCATAGATATTCCCGCCGAGCTGCTCTCCCAGGTCGCACCGCTTCCCTGGGCGCATATCGCGCTTACCGGCGACTATCTCTGGAACGAAATTGACCAACCCCTCGAACGCTTCAGGCCGATCCGCGCTAACCGTTTCAATCCAAACAACTTCGCTTTCCCTTAGCGGGTATTATTGCAGAAATGCCCACGGAGCCCCAGGTGCCAATGGTGAACATCGACCGGATTGAAGAGACCGCGCCGGAGTATTCGGCGATTGTCCCGGCAAATCGAGGATGGGCCCTTAATGCTGCTTGCAAGGCAGTCGCAGCGCGTATTCTATCTGGAGCAAAGCGCTGTGGCAGTCACCTGCCAGCCAGGGCCCTGTTTGCCGTTTATGCATTCATAGGAAGGTGCGAAATATGATAACCGATACCGTCTCGGCCTTTTCCGAGGTTCTCGCCGAGCCCGTGCAACTCAATGATACGGGCGCACTGGCTGGCCTGAGTTTCGCCGCCAAGGAGAACTATCAGCTGGCCGGACGCGTTGCTGGAAATGGTAATCCAGCGTGGAAAGCGACACACCCGGTGGCGGTGGAAACGGCTTCTGCGCTTTCGGTCGCCCTGGCCGCTGGAGCCCGGCTGGTGGGGTTCACCCATATGGACGAGCTGGCATATAGCATCATGGGCGCCAACGCCCATACAGGAACACCGGTGAATTCCGCGGCTCCAGACCGGGTGCCGGGCGGATCGTCTTCCGGCTCCGCCGCAGCTGTTGCAGCCGGACTGGTCGACTTTGCCTTTGGCAGCGATACAGGTGGATCTGTCCGCGCGCCCGCAGCCTTTTGCGGGCTTTACGGTCTCAGGCCAACACATGGCCGCATCGATGACAGCGGTCTTTTACCGCTCGCACCGAGTTTCGACGTTCCTGGCTGGTTCGCGCGGGATCTCCCGGTCATGCTGCGTGTCTCGGCGGCTTTTGGCATCAAGGCTGGGGCCGGAAAACAACCTTCAAGGCTTTGGTGCCCGTCGACAGTCTGGGACGATGTCTCGGATGAGGTAAAGAAGGCTCTGGCACCTGCGCTTGAAAAACTGCAGCAGCTTTTGGGGCCTGCGGATACGTCTCCGTTGCCCGAGCCGGATGTGGAGGCTTGGTTCGCGACCTTCCGGACCCATCAGGCCTGGGAAGCCTGGGCTGCCAATGGTGAGTGGATCACAGAGGCCAACCCCGACTTCGGCCCCGGTATCGCGGAAAGGTTTGAGATTGCTCGGCAAACAACGCAGGAGGCCTTCAATCAGGCCGTCCGTGAGCGCGCCGCCATTCGGAAAGCGATGGACGATCCGATGGCGCACGGTACGGTTCTCGTGATACCGACGACACCGGGTCCCGCGCCGCTGCTCGACGCGTCGCAGACGGATCTTGAAACCTACCGCCGGAAGATCATGTGCCTGACCTGCATATCCGGCCTTAACGGGTTTCCCGAATTCACCATTCCCGGAGCCAAGGTCAACAGCGCGCCGCAAGGCCTGTCGCTGATCGGTGCCCGACACCGGGACCAGGACCTGCTGGCGCTTGCGGGTTTGTTGTGAATGGGGAACTGTAATGGTGGTAGCCCATTAAAAAAGCTCGTCGCCCACAAACCCCTAAAGCTGCGTGCGCATGCGGTAGCCTGGGGCGTAGGTCATACGGACGTGAGTGATGGGGCTGCTGCCGTACCAGGTGGTGCGTTCCGCCGCGAAGAGGGCTGTGCCAGGGCCGGTCTCGAAATAACGGGCAATGGTTTCATCGGCGCTGACGGCGAAAAACACCATGTCGCCACCACTGTAGGGGGCATTTTGAACCAGCCACTCGTTGGCGCTGACGTCCTCGAAAGACGCTGACTCAAAGCCGGGGACGGCATCGAGGTTGGTATAGCGCTCCTCGAAAATGAACGGCCGGTCATCGGCGTAATGCATGGTTTCGGTGAACATGAGGCGGGTGCCCTGCACCAGTTGAAAGGCTCCGCCGAGGTGGGGCGGCAAGTCCCGGACTTCCCGGGTCATCAATGTGTGGCGGTAGTGCGCGCCGCGGGCGGTGACTTCTTCGCGGATGATCGGGATCGTCAGCGTCGCCTTGTGCGGCGGATTGACGGCAACGCGCGTGCCAGCCTTGCGCCTGCGGGTGACCAGTCCGGTCTCGGCAAGATCCCTCAAGGCCCGGTTGACCGTGGTGCGGGCACAGCCGAATTCCTCGGCCAGGTCGGCCTCTCCGGGGATCAGGTCTCCGGGCTGCCAGACACGTTTATTGATCCGGTCAAGGAGTTCTTCGCGGATCTGGGTCCAGCTGTTGGCCTCTTTCGCTGTCAAAGTCTCTGCCTCAGCGCCTGCATGGTCGATCTGTAACGGTTCCTTATCGCGTCTGACTGGCGATGTCTTCCGTCTTCGACCATATGGCGTCCAGAGGACCAGACATCGGAGACCATGCGGTCGTCTCCGGCGAAAATCCAGGTGTCGAGGGTCTGATCTTCGGTGCTGCCATCAAGATCCAGGGCACTTGCATCCAGAGCCAGCAGATCGGCCCGGTAACCGGGGGCGATGGCGCCGGAGGTCCGGCCCGCTGCCTGAGCACCGCCCTTGACCGCCTGTTCGAACAGCACTCGGCCCGTCGATTTTTCCGGGGTGGCAATGCTGGCGCGGCACTTGTCCCGCAGGCGCTGAGAATATTCCAGGGTCCGCAGTTCTTCCGAGAGCGCAATGCGGATGTTCGAATCCGACCCGATGCCGATACGCCCGCCTGCATCCAGATAGCTGACGCCGTTGAAAATACCGTCGCCAAGGCTGGATTCGGTGATCGGGCAGAGACCGGCGACAGCGCCTGTCTTCGCCAGAGCTACTGTTTCCGCGTCTGTCATCTGAGTGCAGTGGATCAGGCACCAGCGCTCGTCCACGGAATGTGCGTCCAGCAGCCACTCCACCGGACGTTTGCCGTAAGCGGCTTCAACTTCAGAGACCTCAGCGATCTGCTCTGCCAGATGCATATGGACCGGTTTGCTGCCGGGAAGGGCGGCGCAGGCGGACAATCCCTCCGGTGTGACAGCGCGCAAAGAATGCGGCGCGACCCCAAGAACGGCGTCGTCCGGCAGATGTTCAAGTGTCTTGCGGGCAGCCTCATGCAGGCGGAGAAATCTGTCGATGTCATTGCCGAAACGGATCTGACCGGCGCTCAGCGGGCGGCCGTCGCAGCCGCCCTGGCTGTAAAGCACCGGCAGGAGGGTCAGGCCAATGCCCGTTGCGGCGCTCGCCGCGGCGATGCGTTCGGACAGTTCCGCGATGTTGTCGTAAGGCAATCCGGACGGCTGATGGTGCACGTAGTGAAACTCGCCGACAGCGGCATAACCCACCTCCAGCATTTCCATCTGTACGAAAGCCGCAATGGATTCGATGTCGTCCGGAGTGAGCGTATCGAGAAAGCGGAACATGATCTGGCGCCATGTCCAGAAGGTGTCCCGGTCTTCCGATCCGCGCCGTTCGCTCATGCCGGCCATGGCGCGTTGGAAGGCGTGGCTGTGCAGGTTCACCGGCGCAGGAAGCAGCGTGCCCAGACGCTTTCCCGAGGCGGCAGCATTTGCCTTCACACTTTCTATGACCCCATAAGCGCCAATGTGCACCAGTACATTCTGCTGCCAGCCCTCCGGTGTCAGTGCCTGTTGGGCAAAGAGGGTCTGACCGGATGGGAGCTGGCTGCTGGTGGAAAGTGTCGGCACCGGATCGATCCTCGTTGACAGGTTAATATGTGCATGCATAATCTCAAATAACACGATTTAATCAAGGTCTATCTCCAACGCCGAGGTTCATGGTGCCGTCTTACGTTCTCACAAATGCCCGTCTGGCGACCATGGAGACTGGCGGTACGCCCTATGGCCTCATGGAAGAGGGGGCGCTTGCCGTTGCCGATGGTGCGATTGCCTGGTGCGGACCTGCCGAGGACCTTCCCAATGACTATTCGGGGTTCACGCGCAGGGACCTTGCAGGCCGCCTCGTGACGCCGGCGCTGCTCGATTGCCACACTCATGTGGTTTTCGGCGGAAACCGGGCGCGTGAGTTCGAAATGCGGCTCAATGGCGCTTCCTACGAGGAGGTCGCGCGGGCAGGGGGTGGCATTGTCTCGACCGTGAAAGCAACCCGGGCGGCAGGCGAAGATGAGCTGCTGGGGGATGCCCTGAAGCGGGTCGACGCGCTACTGGCCGAGGGCGTTGCGACGCTTGAAATCAAATCCGGCTATGGCCTCGATGTCGAAACCGAGCTGCGCATGCTGAGAGTGGCGCGGCGGATCGGGGAAGAGCGTGACGTGAGGGTGCGGACCAGCTTCCTTGGCGCTCACGCCATTCCGGCGGAATACAAGGACCGGGCGGATGATTATCTGACCGACGTTTGCCTGCCTGCCCTGGAACAGGCTCACACGGAAGGTCTTGCCGATGCGGTCGACGGCTTCTGCGAGGGCATTGCCTTTTCGCCGGAACAGATTGCCCGGGTGTTCGAGAAAGCGGCAGAACTCGGCCTGCCGGTCAAGCTTCACGCGGAACAATTGTCCAATCTCGGCGGTGCTGCCTTGGCGGCAAAATACAAGGCGCTCTCCGCCGATCATCTGGAATATTTGGATGAGGCCGGTATTGCTGCCATGGCGGAGGCGGGGACGGCCGCTGTGCTTTTGCCGGGTGCATTCTATACGCTGCGGGAAACCCGCATGCCGCCGGTTGAGCTTCTTCGCAAGCACGGCGTCTCCGTGGCGCTTGCGACGGACTGCAATCCCGGGTCATCGCCACTGACGTCCTTGCTTCTCACCCTCAATATGGCCTGTACACTGTTCCGGATGACACCCGAAGAAGCCCTCGCCGGCGTAACCCGTGAGGCGGCAAAGGCGCTCGGGCTTACTGATTGCGGCGTTCTGCGGTCTGGACTCAGGGCTGATCTGGCGATCTGGGATGTCGAACACCCGGCGGAACTGTCCTACCGGATTGGATTTAATCCGCTCGCAGAGCGTATTGTTGGAGGCCGGGCATGAGTGCTCTGGTGTTGAAACCGGGAACTGTCACACTTGCCGAATTGGAGACAATCTGGCGGATGGGCTCGGCAGTTGCCATAGACAAGGCGGCAAAGGCTGGCGTCGATGCCGCGGCGGAGCGTGTCCGGGCAGCGGCGGCTGGAACCGAAGCGGTCTATGGCGTCAACACGGGTTTTGGGAAACTCGCCAGCGTCAAGATTGCGCCGGAAGATACGGCGACCCTGCAACGAAACCTGATCCTCAGCC
>JBNKOQ010000227.1:0-6028 GCA_050294735.1 Roseibium sp.
AGCCCCTTTCTGCGGGAACCTCTTTGGCTGATCGCGCCGAGCGGGACCGAGATTCTGGATCCGATACGCTTGCTCATCGAAAAGCCTTATGTCCGCTTCCGAAGCGCCGTTCCACTTGCCAATCTGATCGACACGGAAATCTCCAGGTTGGGAATTTGCACGCTGGACATTGCGGAGATCGACACCATTGGCTCCATCGTCACCTGCGTCCGCCAGGGGTTAGGCGTATCCATCGTGCCGCACGTGGCCCTTCAGGAACCGGAAGATCTTGACCTGATACGTCTTCCATTCGGTCGGCCGCAACTGACCCGCCAGATCGGTATCGTTGAAAGAACCATTTCGCCACGCGGTGAGATCATTGCCAAGATGCATGAAACGCTGTCGGCTCTCTGTGGCGAGCATGGGGTACAACGAAAAGAGGCGGAATAGGCAGGATTGAAGACATTTTATGCAATGACCGCTCTTACGATATCGCCCAGAACTTTTATGGAAGTGCCCATTTTCTGCCAAGCAAATCACCGGGATTGTCCGCGTCTTCCGACAATCTGCGCGTAGCGTCCGTGGCGTTCCCCGGATAGCGTTTGCACCATAGGAACCAGGGAACAGTCAAAATGAACGGTGCGGATATCCTTGTCGAAATGCTCATTGGCTACGGCGTTGATACGATTTTCGGTGTGCCTGGCGACACCAATGTGCCGCTTTATGAAGCCTTGCAGGCCTGCGAAGGACGCATAACCCACGTCATGGCCCGTGATGAGCGGTCAGCAGGTTATATGGCTGATGCATATGGCCGGTTCACAGACAAGCCAGGCATTGTCGAATGCCCATCCGGTGCTGGTGCCATGTATTCCCTGCCTCCCATTGCGGAATCGAACGCTTCCTCGGTCCCGGTAATTCTGCTGACGATCGATATTCCCCTTCCTGGTGAGGGCCGCGGTGTTCTGACCGAGCTTGATTGCGCCAAGTTATTCGAACCAGTCACAAAAATGTCGGTTCAAATCAAGACACCGGAGAAGCTGCCGGAGATCATCCGTCGCGCGTTCCGCACGGCCTGTTCCGGCAAACCGGGAGCCGTTCATCTGCAAATTCCGGAAGATATGCTGACCGCTGAAATTGATCCGGAGCGTGTTTCTCTCCACGTTGAGGAAGAATGCAAGACCTTCCCCGCNTTTCCGACCCGTCCCGCAAACGGCCTGGTCGAACAGTTGCTGGAAACCCTAAAAGGGGCTCAAAAACCGCTGATCGTATCTGGCGGTGGAGTGATGCGCGCGCGCGCAGGTGAGGAAATTCTTTCTCTTGCAGAGCGCCTGAACGTCCCCGTTTGCACAACAATGACCGGCCAGGGGACAATGCCGGACGATCACGTGCTTTCGATTGGTGTCATTGGAGACAATGGATTTCACCCCCATGCCAACCGCGCCATGGAAGAAAGCGACTTTGTTCTTTTTGTCGGCTCGAAAATGGGGTCGGTTGTCACCATTGGCTGGACCTTTCCCAAGGTCACCTTGAACAAGCGCGTCGCCCAGATCGACATCAATCCGGAAATCATGGCCAATAATTACGAGAATGTGGTCTCGGTCACCGGTGATGCGAAGCTGGTTCTGCAGGAGCTTCTCAAGATTGTGCCGGAGACTTTCGAAGGCACGAGGTACCAGCCATGGGTTGACCATCTGAATTCGCTCCGGTCCACCTTCTGGCAGAGCGCGGAAGCGCTCTTGACCAACGACAGCAGACCCTTGCGTCCCGAGAGAGCCGTCAGATGCTTCAATCAGGCACTTGAGAAGTCAGGGGAACCTGCCCTCATATATTCGGATGCGGGAACGCCGACGCCCTATATGACCCGATTCCTGAAAATCAACGATCCACGAACCCGCTTTGCCATCCCCCGGGCATTCGGCGGATTGGGGTCGGCGTTGCCGGCAACGGTGGGAGCCTGGCGTGCCGATCCAACCAGAAGGCCGATTGGCCTTTTCGGCGACGGCTCCTTCGGGATGGCGGTCGGCGAACTGGAGACCCTGGTAAGATTGAACATTCCCGCCATCCTGATCCTGTTCAACAACGGGCACTTTGGCTGGATCAAGGGGCTGCACCGGCTAAAGGGGCACAACCAATGCTTCGGTGTCGATTTTCTGCCGCCGAAAGGACAGGCCATCGCGGAAGCTTTCGATCTGAAGGCCTGGACTGCCAAGACCGCCGATGAGTTCGATTATGTGCTTTCCGAAGCATTCGTTCACAGGAACGGACCGTGTTTCATCGACGTTCATATCGAGTCAATCGCGGATCGCGTTCCCCCCGTTTATTCCTGGCTGAACAAACGCGGTGAGGATCCGCTCGCTCTCGGCGCCAAAGAAGTTGCCTACATGTGATTGAAAACATGCGCGAAACGAGAAACACCAACGCTCAGGTACCCCAACCGGCAAGTGGCATGAAAATAACCGTCCTCGGTGGAGGAATGGTGGGCGTTTGTGTTGCGCTGGAAATGCAGAAACGCGGAGCTGACGTAACCTTGCTGGACCGGGCGGAGCCGGGCAGCGGTACATCTTTCGGCAACGCGGGTGTTCTCACCCGCTCATCCCTGTTTCCAATCAACAATCCCGGTCTCTTGAGGGATTTGCCGGGCCTGCTGACGAACACCCGGACATCGTTCCGGTTTGACTGGCGCTACCTTCTTTCAAATTTGCCCTGGGCCAGCCGCTTTCTGTTGAATGCGCGTAAGGAAAAATTCGAGGAAACAACAACCGCTCTTGATGCGCTCATCACGCTGTCCATCAAGAAACACAGGGAACTCATCAGGATCTGCAACCAGAACAGCCGTCTTTCAGAACAGGGCTGGGTGTTTTTGTACCGTTCGGCCAGCAATTATGAGCGCGCCAAGCTTTTGCGCATCACGCTGGAAAAATTTGGCGTCGACACGCTGGAGCTTGACCAGAGCGGTTTGCTGGATCTGGAACCGGATCTGTCGCCGATCTTTCCGCGCGCGCTCTGGATTCGTGACAGCTGTTCGGTGAACGATCCCGCCGCGCTTGTGAAAGCCTATGCGCAGAAATTTGTCTCCCTGGGCGGCAAAGTCCTGCACGGCGATGCGAGTTCAGTTTCCGAAGATTCGAGCGGTGTGGACATTTCTCTTGCCGATGGCAAAACCCTGAGGGCGGACAAACTCGCCGTCTGCCTTGGGCCATGGTCCAAAAACTTTCTGACAAAACTGGGTCTGTCCGTGCCCATGGGATACGAACGGGGATACCACATGCATTTCACGGGCTCCCGGGATAGTGCGAACGCGGGTGTATTGAGGCGACCCATATACGACACACAGGGAGGCTATGTGCTTTCTCCCATGGCCAGCGGCCTGAGGCTGTCGACCGGAGTTGAACTTGCGTCCCGCGCGGCGCCGGCGTCTACCGTCCAGATTGATCTGGCGGAAAAGTCTGCGCGGGAGGCCTTTTCACTCGGGGAGCGGATGGACCAGGATCCCTGGCTCGGGTGCCGCCCGACGTTTCCCGATAGCCGGCCGGTTATCGGCCCCGCTCCGGCTTACAAAAACATTTCGCTTGCGTTTGGACATCAGCACATAGGCCTTGCGACGGGGACGGGAACCGCAGAAATACTCGCAGATCTGATAGAGGGTGCCGCCCCGCCGATCGACGCCAGGCCGTTCCGGCCTGATCGATTTATCCGGCGCGTCAGATAGCTCTCGCTCAACGAAGATGCCGGGTCTCGGCAATCAACCAGTCACGGAAGTCGAGCACCGGTTTTGAATGACCGTTTCGTTCAGGATAAACGACAAAATAGCTCAAGCCGCTTGCCACCGGATCACCAAAAGGAGCGTGCAACGCCCCGCTTTCAAGTTGCTCTTCAATCATCAGTGTCGGTACAACGGCCAGGCCTATCCCGGTAACCGCAGCTTCAATCACCATGGACGTTTGCGAGAACCGCGGCCCGGAAATTGGGCCTTCATGCACCAACCCCTTGGCGGAAAGCCAGCGTAGCCAGCTGTCAGGCCGGTGAGCATTCTGAATCTTGATGTATCGCGCATGATCTTGCAGCGTGAGTTTTTCCTGCCTGGACACCAGTTTTGGGGAAGCAACCACCGTGACCTCTTCACTGATCAGGTGATGAACATGTGTGTTTACCCAGGCACCGCGACCTCGCAGGACGGCCACGTCGATATTCAGGTCGGCGACATCCTCGTCACCATGGATCGGGACCATGTTGAACTCGGAGTTTTCATAACGCGACAAGAACCGCTGCATGCGCGGAACCAGCCATTGGCTGGCAAAACTGTCCTGTACGCCAATCTGCATGGCATCGACGGACCGGCTTCCCCGGACGACATCAATCGAGGCCTCTTCCAGATCGTCGAGAACCTTCGAAATGGTTTGCAGGAACGAACGTCCTGTCTGTGTAAGAACAAGCCGCGGGCCAAGACGCTCGAACAGCCGCACACCCAACTGATGCTCCAGGTTGCTTACTTGGCGGCTTACGCCGCTTTGCGTCAGACCTAAATCCTCCCCGGCACGCGTGAAGTTCAGATAGGTCGCAGCTGACTCAAAGGCATGAAGAGCTGCAATCGATGGTACAAAACGCCGCATACCATGATTTTTAGTCATGATATGCCGTGAAATCAACGGTTTTCACATGATGGAACTACTGGCAACCTCAAGGGCAAATAAAAATCCAGAGGGGTCAAACATGTATCTACGAAAGCGGGATGCTATCGACCGCAATCTAATAGCGATGCTCGTGGAGGATGCCCGGATATCCACGTCACAGCTGGCGCGGAAACTCGGTGTGGCAAGGTCAACGGTGAACGAACGGATTGGCCGACTGGAAAGAGAAGGTGTCATCCTCGGGTATTGCGCGATTGTGAAACCGGAGTTGGAGGTTCAGGAGACCCGCGCACTGTTGTCACTGAGCTGCGACCGGGCACGTTGTATTTCCATCGTTACAGCACTGGAAACACTGCCGGAAATCCAGGAGTGCATGTCGGTCACGGGAAACCATGACCTCATGTGCACGGTCGTGACGCCGAATGCGGAAGATCTGGACGCGGTCGTGGATGAGGTATCGAGGATCAACGGGGTTCAATCCATTGATGTGACGATAGCACTGGCAAGCAAATTCAAACGCAAGGCCCTGATGACCGACACGAATGTGACGCGTTTTCCGATCGCCTGCTAGAGCGTTTTGCATTCAGGAGGGGGGCGAGCCCCAGGACTTTTCACGGCAGTTGGACGACATCAGAAAGACAGCGGCATCCAGTAAATGAAAGACCGGAAGATCCGTGGCAGCTTGCACGGCTTCTGCGTAGGGCGGCAGGTTTCCGCATTCAAAAATGAACGCAGATAAATCCGGATTTCCGGCCTTGAGCGCATTGGCAGCCTGAACAACCGCGTCCTCGATTTCGCCCCGGTTGAGTGTCTGGGCCTGCCTGTCCCGCGTGGGCAGGAATGTGCGTGAAAAAGCTTCGCAGTTTTCCAGTCCTGCGATGGCAACCTCGTCTTCCCGAATTCCGGCGGCCGCCAGCGTCCTCGGCCCAAGAGCGCTACTTGAAGCCGTCAGGATTCCAATTCTGCCGGGCCGGACTTTGCATATTGCAGGATAGAGGGAAAGCGCGGACAGCATAACCGGAACGGCTACCTCTCTCGCAATGGCGGCCTGCGCGGTTACGAGAAAACCGCAAGTCGAAACAATGGCCTTCGCTCCATTGCCCTCCAGCTGCCGGGCTGCCTGAATAAATTGATCGAGGAGCGCCGGTGACAGAGCGCCGTCCTGCACGACCTGGGGACTATCAGCACCTTCGACAATTTTGACCCTTGCCTCGAATGGATAGCTTTCAGGATTGCCCACATCCCCTGGAATTCTTGGGAAGGCCGTATCGAGCGACAGGATTCCGAGGAAGTTCTTTTTCAAAGACATTACTCCACGCCCGGTCAAGCCTGGCTTTGAAGACACTAGGCCGTGTGGACGAACTTGAGATGCATTTCGCCGGGATCTGTATCGTTCAAGATCAAGCGAAACCGGCGCAGAC
>JBNKOQ010000228.1:0-6023 GCA_050294735.1 Roseibium sp.
GGTCAGCAAACAGGAGATGGTTCAGTGTCGAATGGATTGACTTGAAAAAAGCGCCTTTGTCCGCCTTGCGCTCTTCATCTGTCATTTGGGCGCAGGTTTCGTAGAGTTTTCCGGTCATCCAGGCGTTGTACTCGGCCAGTTGCCGGTAGGGCGTGGGATCGATCATTCAGTCCGTCCGATGTTAAAATGTGTCGCCGGTGGTGAATCCGCCGCCGCCGAAGCTGCCGCCGGAGCTGAAACCGTCGCTACCTGACGATCCTCCGCCGAAGCCACCGCCAAACCCGCCACCCATGGACCGGGGGAGGCCAGAGCCTCCGGGGAAGCCGACCTTGCCACCGCGTGGTTTGCGGCGCTTGTGAGATTTTTTTGCGCGGGACCAATAGTCGGCACCGGTGATGGCTCCTTTGACCAGCTCTCCCAGCAAAATCGTCGTCAGATTGTTGTCCGAAAAGGTTGAGTCCCAAGTGTCATATCCGCTTCGGCGGAAATTCTGGGTGACTTCCGTGAGCTCCGTGCGGCGGCGGGCAATATCCCGCAGCAGTTCGCGATCCTGACGGATTTCCCGGCTCAGTTCCTCTATCTGGTCGAGCTGGTCCTCGATTCTCCGGATAATCTTCTCATCTTCGGGAGAAGGCGTGTCGAGTGCTTCACGCCACAAGTCGCGCAGGTCATCAGCCTTGAGGGAGAGGGACAGTTGTTCCTCGGCTTTCAGGAAACCGTCGTCCTCGCCCTTGGAAAACTCTTGAAGCGCCTCGCTTAAAGTATCGATCGAACGTTCCTGGGCATCAAGGTCCGCATCAATCTGCGCGATGTCCTTGCCGAGGAGGTCGATCCGGGAGGCGAGATCCTCACCTGCTGCCTGCGTCAGCGCGGCGCGGCTCATCCCGGCAAGCCTGTCCATTTCCTGTGTGGCCAATGCCCTGCATTGTTCGGCATGGCGGGCCATCCTCTCGGGAATTCCGGTAAGCATGGCGTAGTTCGCACGGGCATCATGGTAACGGATCAGGCCTGCGACCCAACCGTCGAGCGAGCGAATGATGCCGCGCCTGTCATACTCCGGTGTGCCAAACTGGCGTTGCCACAAATAGAGGAACAGGGGGTCGGCCTCGTAGGCTTTGCCCTTTTCTTCCCTGTCTTTCAGGGACGTTTCGGCCTTGGCCGCGGCTGCCTCTGCCGTCCGTGCCGCGTCTTCAGCGCGCTTGCGCTGGTCGTTGTAGGCTTGATCCTGCTCCAGAATGCTGTCGACCTCTTCCATCAGATCATCCATGCGCCCGGCGGCGTCTTCAGCTTCCCTGGCGAGCGTGTCGCGTTTGTTCTGCAAGTCCGTGTGTGCTGTTTCCTTCTGACGTAACTGGTCGGCCAGGATCTTGTAGTCCTTGGCGCGTTTGTCCATCAGGCGGCGGGCCTCGCGCGCTGCAGTATCGATCCGCTCATCGAGGGTTTCGGCGGCGTGGTTGTCGAGCCGGAACCGGGCGAGCTCCTTGTAGCAGTCGCTTTGCCGGGCCTGCAGATCTGTGAGAGAGCGGGTGGCGCGCTCTATGCCACTGCCGAGGTCTGTTTCCTGGCGGCGCAAATCGGCCAGGGCTTGCTCTATGCTGGAAAGAGCCTGGCGTCCGCTTAGCATGGTGCTCCAGCCTCCGTGATATGAGTCGGCGAGGAAACTACCATTCGGTTATGGCTCCCTGTTGAACACCTGAAATCCAGCTGATTGTGCGTTGGCCGCGCTCCTTGTTGCCGATCAGGGTTTCCTGGACAATGCCGTCGGCCTGTTTGTCGCGGCGTATCCTGTCAAACACAGCCTTACTGACCCGCTGCGCCCAAATATTGACCTCGTGGATCTTGCCGTCTTCTTCTGAGACAATTGACCGTTTTAGGGCGTTTCCATCCGGATCGATTGCCTCGACGACCAGATAGTAGTTCTTGGTTTGCCGGTTGACATCCGGAATGCGTGTGACACCGGTCGGCGTTTTAGGTCTTGAAACAATACGGACCTCGAAGACCGCCGCCAGATCCGCAACCAGGCTGTCCAGATCCGCGGCTGCCTTTCGCGCAGCTTCCGCTTTGCCATCCTGGGCCGCTGTCAGGCCGTTTTCCATCAACCGGCTGGCCTCGGCCAGTGTGTCGGGATTGTCGGTCAGACCGGAAATCCGCTTGCTCAGGGTGGCCAGTCTTGCGGGGAGCTGCTGGCTCAACTCCAGCTGAAGGGCCTCTGCCGCCCGCTCGCGAGGCGCGACGACCAGAAACTGCCACCCCGCACCAGCAAGAACCAGAACGAGCAGGAGCGCGCCGAGCCATTTTGCCCACTTCATCCGTGAGACATAGGCAAGGGCCAGCAAACGAGACGTACCGGAAGAAGGGGGCGAGTAGACAAAGCGGTCTTCTTTGAGCCCCTCGACCCCGGCCTCGAGAATATGATCGGGTACATCGATACCCTGCGCGGCATAGACTTCTCGCAGGCGCTCGATCATACGGGCATCGCGGTCCTCAGCGCCGAGTTCCTTCATGACAAGGCTCTGATCGTGACGGAGCGTATCCACCACGTCCATGGCCATCATCAGGTCGTCGAGCGGGGCCTCTGCCTTTTCCGCCATCAAACGTCTTCTCCGTTATAGAGCTGCCAGCACGTCTGCTGGCAGCCGGGTCGATCAGCTGATCAGGGCGTTGCCTTCGGCGGCCAGTTTGGCAAGACGGCGTTTGCCATCTTCCACCGCTGTCCGGATTTCTTCGGAGTTCTTGGTCGACATGTCGCGCATCTCGTTGATGATCTCCCGCGATTGAACCTGGAAGTTCACCACAGAATCAACCAGCTTTTTGACGGAAGCGGCGGCGACAGTCGGGCCGTACCCGGCTTCAAGGGCCTTCTTTTGAACCGCATCGCCAATCTCGGCCAGCGTTTCCAGGCTTTTGTTGACACCTTCCTTCATGGCATTCAGCGTTTCGGTGCTTTCATGCAGCCCCTGAAGTCCGGTGAAGGAGGCGTTGAGTGCGGTCAGAACCGATTCATTGGTGGAAAAGAAGCTGACAGACTGGGCGTAGACACGCTCCTTGGCGTTGGTCGTCTGCATCAGACGCGCCATGATGACTTCGGAGGTATTGTAGCCGATGGTCAGATTGTCGGAGAGATCCTTGGCGATTTGATAGCGCTTTTCCTCGTCCTGCATTTCCCTCAGCCGTTCATCGCGGGCAAGCTCGAGACGCGCTTTTGCAGCTGCATCATCCCCGGCGTATGCGGCGACTTCTGTGGAGGCGTTTTCAAGAGCGGCTTTAGCTGCGTCCAGCTTGCCGGTCGCTATGTTGAGCAGCTCCAGCGCTTGCACTTCAGCTTGCTTCAGCGCGCCGCGGAAATCGCGGTAAGAGTCGAGGATTGTCTGTTCCCGTTCGATCTGGTCCTTGGTCGCCCGTGCCACTTCCTTGTAGGTGTCGCGGATGTCGTCGAACCGGTCTGAGATGGTGCCGCGGCGCATGTCGCGCCATTTGTTGGAAAGAGTTTCCGTGAAGGAGATCTTGCCGTCTGCCAGCTGATCGACCAGCGCCTTGGCATCGTCCCGAATGGAATTGAAGGCTTCGGTGATCTCTTCATAGCGCTCACCAATATCCATTTGCTGGACCTGGGAGCGGACCACCTCGTTAAAATGTGAGGCCTGACCGAGGGTACGGGTAATGATCAGCACTTTGTCTGGTGAAAGATCGGAAATCTGTTCCAGCAGGGCATTGATTGGCGCATCCGTTTCGGTTTCCGGCGTAATGCCCAGATCGCGCAGCTTGCCCAGTGCTCGATCGAGATATTGCAAGGGGGTTATGCTTGTGCCGGCAGCCGCAGCGCCTGCTTCCGAGGTACCCTGTTCTGTTGCTTCCACCATCGACATAATCTCCCGTAATTTTCAACTGCGGTCCATGACCACGCGGGCGTTTACTCTAGCCCATTGCCGCAGCGCATCAACTTAGGGCAGGCCAACGCCATGGTGTCAACGGCTTAGGGGCCTTCTGGGGGGAGGGTAAGCGGAAATGGGGCGCATCTGTGGCCTGATGGCGACAGCGTCCGCCCAGCCGAATGCCCATTTGTCGCGCTCACTCAATCCGGTCAGTCTGAGTGAGCGCGAGAGGACCTCAGATTTGGGCTGTTGCGACAGCAATATGGGCGGCCAGACGAGCATTGTTGCGGACGAGGGCTATGTTGGTTGCAAGCGAACGTCCGTCGGTCAGGTCCAAAATGGCGCCCAGGACATAGGGAGTGACTTCCTTTCCCTTGATGCTGTTGCGGTTCGCCATATCAATTGCCGTGTCGATATAGCCCGCCATTTCGTTCTGCGGGATTTCGTTTTCGACCGGAACCGGATTGGTGACCAGAACCCCGCCATGGCCGCCAAATGCTGCGCGGGTGGCCAACAGACGCGCGATATCGGCGGCGCTGTCCAGGCGATACGGGGCAGCCAGGCCGCTTTGGCTTGACCAGAAGGCGGGCAGCTCATCTGTTCCATAGGCGATTACGGGCACGCCCTTGGTTTCAAGGACCTCGAGGGTCTTGGGAATGTCGAGCAGAGCCTTGGCACCGGCTGAAACGACCAGCACTGGTGTACGGCTAAGTTCATCCAAATCTGCTGAAATATCAAAACTGTCTTCAGCGCCTTTGTGGACGCCTCCGATGCCGCCGGTGGCAAAAACTGAAATGCCGGCGGCATGGGCTGCCATCATCGTGGCCGCGACTGTCGTGGAACCCGGGCGCCTGCTGGACACGGCAAAGGCGAGGTCGGCGCGCGAGCACTTCAGGACGTCTTCGGCCTTGGCTAGCCGCTCAAGATCATCATCGTTCAATCCAATTCGGATCTTGCCGTCGAGAACCGCGATTGTTGCCGGAATAGCGCCTTCCGCACGAATATCCGCTTCGACTTGCCGGGCCGTTGCGATGTTATCGGGAAACGGCATGCCATGCGTAATGATGGTCGATTCCAGGGCAACAACCGGTTTGCCATCGGCAAGGGCAGAGCGGATTTCTTCTGTCGGGGCGATCACGTCAGCTGATGTCACGAGGGGACTTTCACTCATTGGGTGTGGGAGATTTGAGCTGGTTATAGCGGTCAGCTCAAGGCGTGGGAAGAGTTGGATTGCTGCCGGCCACGAGGGGCCAGTTCAATGAACAGGGTACGGCGCCGGTGCATTCCAGAGTGGCTCTGGCGGCCCGTTGCCCGACACTCAGGGCGCTCGTGAGGTCAAAGCCCCTGGCGCGAGCTGCAAGTGTTCCGGCGATGAGGGCGTCGCCCGCGCCCGTGACGTCGACCACTTTCGCGGCTGGGGACGGGATCTCGCCGGCACCGTCAGCCCTGCGGTAATGAAGGGGATCGCTGCCCGCAGTGATGACAACGGCAGCGGCGCCCAGTTCCAGAAGGCGGGCGGAAAGGTCTGGCGTTGACGTGCTGCCGGGCAAATCGGTCAGGGCCAAGGCTTCGGCGCGGTTCAGCAGACAAAGTGCCAGTTTGGGCAGGATGGATCGCAAACGCGGGGCCTTTGCCTCCGATACTCCGTCGGCAATGAGTGCGCCATCCGGTGCAAGTTCAGACAGGCGCGCAAGGATGGGGGCGGGCAAATTGGCGTCGACGAACCAGAGAGCATCGGGCGGGGGAGTTTCTGCAGATTGTATGAAATGGGCCTCCGGAGCTGTTGATAGGACCTTGTCGTCGATACAGGCGGCAGCAAGACCGCCATCCGGGTCGTGCAAGGCCAGATACTGACCGGTGGCGAAGTCCGGACGCTCCAGCAGGAAAGGCGTTACTCCATCCCGGTTGAGCTGCTCCCGGATGGCCCGTGCCGCGGGATCTGATCCGACCGCACCGATCAGATAGGTCTCGATCCCGAGACGCGCCAGAGCTCGTGCGACATTGGTGGCAACTCCGCCCGGCTTTTGGTCCAGATGGGCCGGAGTCGATGTGTCGCGCAGGATCCGGCGATCCGCATGGGCGATGATATCCCAATGAACGGCGCCGAAACAGGCAATGGGGCGGGGCTTTCCGGCGGTGATTGACGAGATC
>JBNKOQ010000229.1:0-5999 GCA_050294735.1 Roseibium sp.
CGCGGCACTCATGACGGCGAAGACGGGACGGCCGTGCAAACTGCGCCTCGACCGCGACGTGGACATGATCATGACCGGCAAGCGCCACGATTTCCGGGTCGAATGGCAGATCGGCCATGACAGTGATGGCCGTATCCGCGTTGTCGATCTCAATTTTCTGGCCCGTTGCGGCTATTCGGCAGATCTGTCCCTCGGCGTTAATGACCGGACGATGTTCCATGCGGACAGCAGTTATTTTTATCCGGATGCTGTGATCCGCAGCCGGCGACTGAAGACCGATACCTGTTCGAACACGGCGTTTCGTGGATTCGGCGGCCCTCAAGGGATGCTTTCGGCAGAACGGATGATCGATGCCATCGCGATCACTCTCGGCAAGGATCCGGTTGAGATCCGCAAACTGAATTTCTACGACGCGGAACACAATCTGACGCCCTATGGCATGCCGGTCGAAGAGCACGAGGTGCTGCACGATCTGTTTGGCCAGCTGGAGGAAAGTTCCGACTACTGGAACCGCCGGGAAGCGGTGAAGGCCTTCAATGCGCATAATGCCGTGCTGAAAAAGGGGCTGGCGCTGACGCCCGTCAAATTCGGCATTTCCTTCACCCTCAAGCACCTCAACCAAGCGGGTGCCCTGGTTCACCTTTATACGGATGGCTCCGTTCATCTGAACCATGGCGGGACGGAAATGGGGCAGGGGCTTTATCAGAAGGTGGCGCAAGTCGTCGCCGACGAATTCGGCATTACCCTGGACAAGATCCGCATTACGGCGACCAACACATCGAAAGTGCCGAACACGGGTCCCACAGCCGCTTCCTCCGGAACGGACCTCAACGCGATGGCAGCGCGGATCGCGGCGAGGGTCATCAAGGACCGTCTGATCGGGTTTCTGGCTGAGCGGCATCAGTGCACGGCGGACGTCATTGTGTTTCAGGACAACAAGGTTTTTGTCGGAGAGCAGCAGTTCCGGCTGGCAGAGGTGGCTAGGCAGGCTCACGAAGCGCGGATCCATTTATCCGATGCAGGCTTTTACGCCACGCCCGGCATTACTTGGGATAGGGATAGCGTCAGCGGACGGCCATTCTACTATTTTGCCTATGGCGCTTCATGCGCGGAAGTCACGGTCGATACGATGACCGGCGAGATGACAGTGGATCGTGTGGATCTCCTACATGATGTCGGCCATTCGCTTAACCCGGCGATTGATATCGGGCAGATCGAGGGCGGTTTCGTGCAAGGGATGGGCTGGCTGACGACGGAGGAGCTTGTCTGGGACGAACAGGGACGCCTGCGCACCCATGCACCGTCGACCTACAAGATCCCGGCTGCGGCGGATATTCCGGATGATTTCCGTGTCGCGCTCTATGCATCGAAGGGGAACCCGCAGGAAACGGTTTACCGGTCGAAGGCCGTGGGCGAACCGCCTGTCATGCTTGCAAATTCGGTTTTCTGTGCCATCACCGATGCGGTTGCCAGCCTCAATCCTGGTGTCGTTCCGGAGCTGAATGCTCCGGCAACCCCGGAAGCCATCATGAAGGCGGTGCGCATCATGCGTCAGGCATCGCCAGCGGCAGGAAGAGCGGCTGAATGAAGGTCTGGGGACACATAGCGGATATCCTGGAGGGCGGTGACGCCTGCGCGCTTGTGACAGTCGCCGGTGCGGCTGGCTCGACCCCACGGGAAGCCGGCGCCCGCATGGTTGTGCTGGGAGATGGCGGTTTTCATGGCACCATTGGCGGCGGTACGCTTGAGTTTCAGGCCATACGATGGGCGCGTGAGGCGCTGGAGCGGGAAACGCCGGGCCTGACGATGCGGCGGTTCTCGCTCGGCCCCGATCTCGGTCAGTGCTGCGGTGGGCGGACGGATCTTGCCGTGGAGGTGCTGTGTGCAGGGCAGGCTGCAAATGCGCGAATGCTGGCGGAGCGGGAAAGGGAGGGCACGCTGTTCTCCACAGAATGCCGGATGGTCTCAGGTCAGCCTCTGCTGCGGTCGGTTCGGGACATGGTGTCCACTTTACCGTTCGACCGGCAGGAGGGCGATGTGCTGATCGAAAGCTTCGGCTCCGATCTGCGGACGCTTTATCTGTTTGGGGCTGGGCATGTTGGCCGGGCGCTGATCCTGGCCATGGCACATTTGCCGTTCCGGATTGTCTGGGCCGACAGCCGCCAGAGCGCCTTTCCGGGGGTCGCCCCGGCGAATGTGACGATGGTCGCGCCGGAGGATCCGAAGCGCCTTCTGGCAGATGCCCCAGAAGACTCATTTGCGCTGATCATGACCCACTCACATGCGCTTGACGAGGATATCGCCGCGGCGGCGTTGACCTCTCCATCGTGTGTTTACGTCGGGGTCATTGGCAGCGAAACCAAACGGGCGCGGTTTGAGAAACGGCTGCGCGCGCGCGGGGTGCCGCCCGGGGTTATTTCCGGGATGAGGTGTCCCATTGGAAACAAGGGCATAACTTCGAAAACACCTGCGGCCATTGCAGCTGGTGTTGTGGTTGATCTTTTGATTGCGGATGAAACCTTGCGAGCTGACGTTCCGGCAGGGGTTGCACAAAACTTGGCTTCAGGTCAATAAAGTGGCAAATGGTTGGGGGAATTAAACCATTGGCGAAAAACGCGGATACCAAAAGTGCGACCGGGATGGCTGAACGCCGGGCCGGCGGCGATGCCCTTTTGGAAGGACACAACCTGACCAAGCGGTTTGGTGACATCCTTGCCAACAACCATGTCAATCTGCGGATCAACAAGGGCGAGATTCACGCATTGCTTGGCGAAAATGGCGCCGGGAAGTCCACGCTGGTCAAGATGTTCTACGGCTCATTGGAGCCGGATGCCGGTGAAATATTCTGGCAGGGCCAACCGGTAACTATCAACAACCCTGCCGCTGCCCGCGCGCTTGGCATTGGAATGGTGTTTCAGCATTTTTCCCTGTTCGAAGCGCTGACTGTCGTTGAAAACATCGCCCTGGCTCTGCCCAACCCGGGGTCTATGAAGAAGCTGGCTGCGCGGATCGAAGCTGTTTCGAACGAGTATGGCCTGCCGCTCAATCCCAAGGATATTGTCGCTGATCTTCCCGTGGGAATCCGGCAGCGGATCGAGATCGTGCGCTGTCTTCTGCAGGAACCGCAGTTGATCATCATGGACGAGCCGACATCCGTCCTTACACCTCAAGAGGCCGACCGGCTGTTTCTGACACTGCAGAGGCTGGCGGCTGAAGGCTGCGCTGTTCTCTATATCTCACACAGGCTGGAGGAAGTGCAGCGGATTTGCCATCATGCGACGATCCTGCGAAACGGCAAGTTCGTCAGCGAGTGCGATCCATCGCGGGAAACGCCGGCATCTCTGGCGCGCATGATGGTGGGGACGGCGGTCCTCGGCGTGTCGCAGGGAATTTCGACCCAAAAGCTGGGCGCCACACGCCTTTTGCTTTCCGGGCTGAGCGCACCGGCTCAGACGCCTTTTGCAACAGCGTTGAATTCAATTGATCTGAATGTGCGGGCCGGTGAAGTTGTTGCCATCGCGGGCGTTGCCGGAAACGGGCAGGGCGAGCTCTTTGACGCCCTGTCTGGTGAAATGCCTGTCGCGGCACAGATGATACAGATTGATGGCAAGCCCTGTGGCAACAAGGGCATTACCTGGCGCCGCAAACAGAATGCGGCCTTTGTGCCGGAGGAGCGGCTTGGGCATGGCGCGGTGCCAGGCATGAAGCTGACAGGAAATGTCGTGCTGACACGGCATGGAACCAGCGATGGCCTCGTCACAGGCGGGTTCGTTTCGCGTGGTCGCTCCGGTGATTTGGAGCAGAAAATCAAACAGCGGTATGATGTCCGGATGTCCTACGGCGATCCGGAGGCGCGGTCCCTGTCCGGCGGCAATCTGCAGAAATTTGTTGTTGGCCGCGAACTTGACCGCAAACCCGGTGTTATCGTCGTCAATCAGCCAACCTGGGGAGTTGATGCGGGCGCTGCCGCCTTGATCCGGCAAGGGTTGATCGATTTGGCCCGCTCGGGCTCCGCCGTCCTGATCATCAGTCAGGACCTGGACGAAATTTTTGAAATCGCGGACCGGATCGCCGTCATATCAAGGGGTTACTTGTCCGAAGCGGAAAATACCAGCGAGATGACCCGGGAAAGAGTCGGTCTCCTGATGGCAGGTGAAGCGGAAACAGGGCTGGCTGCCCGTGAGGAGAGAGCCTGATGCGTATCGAACTCCTCAAACGGAAAGAGCACAGCCAATTGATGGCGCTGTTGTCGCCGATTGTTGCGGTGATGCTTACCTTGATAGCTGCGGGGATCCTTTTTGCCATTACCGGCAAGGACCCCATTCTGGGGCTCTACAAGTTCTTTATCGAACCGCTGACGGACACGTGGTCACTGCAGGAAATTGTGGTCAAGGCGACGCCGCTGACGCTGATCGCTTGTGGTCTTTCGGTGTGCTATTTGTCCAACAACTGGAACATCCGTGCTGAAGGGCAATTTGTCTTCGGGGCACTTTGTGGCTGTTTTCTGCCGATTCTGTTCCCGGATTTTCAATCCGTTCTGACGCTTCCAATCATGCTGGCATGCGGGGTTGCCGGGGGCGCTTTTTGGGGGCTGATCCCGGCGTTTTTGAAAACCCGTTTCAATACGAACGAGATTCTGACCAGTCTGATGCTCGTATATGTCGCCGGTCTGCTGCTCGATTATCTTGTTCGTGGTCCATGGCGCGATCCGGATGGATATAATTTCCCTGAATCCCGTTTGTTTTCCGACGCCGCCATTCTCCCGGTCATTGGCGACGGGCGTATGAGCCTTGCAGCGCCGATTGCCCTTGTTGTTGTTCTGGTGCTCGCCGTCATTCTCACCAAGACGGTCAAGGGGTTTGAAATCAGGGTGATCGGGGAAAGCCCGCGTGCAGGTAGTTTCGCCGGATTTTCCAGGAAGCGCCTGACACTTTTCGCCTTTGCTCTGTCAGGCGGTTTGGCCGGGCTGGCCGGTACCATGGAGGTCTCCGGATCCCTCGGCCAGTTGCTGCCGACGATTTCGCCCGGTTACGGCTTTACGGCCATCATTGTCGCATTTCTGGGGCGGCTAAATCCGATCGGTATTCTGCTCGCTGCGCTGGTCCTGGCATTGTCCTATATCGGCGGGGAAAGCGTTCAGGCCTCGATGGGTGTTTCGGACAAGATCGCGTCTGTCATCCAGGGTCTTCTGCTTTTCTTCGTGCTGGCCTGCGACACGTTCATTCTGTACGAGCTGCGGATCGTCGCCGGTCAGCATGATGCAAAAGGGGAGGCGTGAGCATGTTTGAAGCTGTTCTTCTGACAGTCATCACCGCGGCAACCCCGCTTTTGCTGGCAGCGCTCGGCGAGCTGGTTGTTGAGCGCTCGGGCGTTCTCAACCTCGGGGTGGAAGGCATGATGATCATGGGGGCTGTCGTTGGTTTTGCCGTCGCCAACCAGACCGGATCAGGGACATTGGGGGTTCTGGCCGCGATTGCCGCCGGCATCGTCATGTCGCTGCTCTTTGGTTTCCTGGCGCTCAGCCTTGTGACCAACCAGGTCGCGACCGGCCTGGCCCTGACAATTCTGGGGCTTGGCATTTCGGGCATGATCGGTGAATCCTATATCGGTATTCCGGGGTTGCGCCTGCCCAAGCTGGATATCCCGGTCCTTTCGGATATACCGTTTGTCGGACCGGTCTTCTTTCATCAGGATGCCATTGTGTATCTTTCCTTTGCGCTGGTTGCTCTTGTTGCTTTCGTGTTGTTTCGAACCCGCACCGGTCTGATCCTGCGGGCTGTCGGGGACAATCATGGGTCGGCGCATGCGCTTGGGTATTCGGTCATCAAGGTCCGCTACCTGGCTGTCATGTTCGGCGGTGGCTGCGCGGGACTTGCCGGGGCCTACATGTCTTTGGCCTACACGCCGCAATGGGTTGAAAACATGACCGCCGGACGCGGCTGGATCGCCGTCGCCCTGGTGATCTTCGCCAGCTGGTCGAGTGTGCGTGCGCTGTTCGG
>JBNKOQ010000230.1:0-5999 GCA_050294735.1 Roseibium sp.
TTTTGCTTTTCATATTGCCAACAGCGCCGACCGTCCCCACAATAAAGAAATAAATTTCTTTCTTTATTAGTCAGGAGGAGAAAAAATGGTACCCGCACGCCCCCCGGCAAAAGTGCTCCAACGCCACCGTCTCGCTCATGGACGTCCCAAAACATTAGCCTCTCTCCTACACAGCCTCATCGCAACGGTCAGATTGCGACGCTCGCTGAACCGGATCCCCGACGACCTGTTGGAGGACGTTTTGCAGGACAGAGACTTGCGGCTACAGGAGAGCCGGCGGCGCTACTTGAGAGCCGTCACGTCCAGATGGCAAAAATGGTAAAGCACCGGTAGGGTCCCCGTCGGCCAGACCGGAGGATATTTGGTGACGGGCGGAACCAGACGGCGAAAAGACCTGCGAAAAGCGCTTCGTGTGCTTGCGCCCCGCATCCCTATGGCCGATGCGGAAGCAGTGCTGGAAATCGCGCTTGCCGGGCATCTTCGCCATCTGCCGCCGTCCATAGCCCTGTGGCAGGCAACCACCAGCCACATCCGTCATGCCCATACAGAGTACGATGCTCTGCTGGATGAGGCTTACGAGCGGGACGCCGCGCGGTTTTTCGTTCTGGACGCCATGAACTCGATCCTCCAGGATTGGGGATCTGCCCGCCGCCTGAATGCCGATGAAAGCCCAGAAGCCTGAAATGTCATCTTGGCAACCGCAACACTGGGAGAAATTGCAGTTTTCTTACCGGAAAAAGCCCAAAAGCCCCTACGTTAACAGCATATTTGCTGTTTTCCGGCACAGTGCTCCCGTACTGGCACGGGGAAACCATGAACACCATTCGAAATTTTCTGGCTTGGCTGACGATTGACCCAGACAAGCCCGACATTGCGATCGCGCAATACAAGGAACTGCAGCGTCAGGTCCCCCTGCTCTACGCACTGCTGATTGTGAACGCGGTGGCCGTTGCCTACACGCATGCCGATTCCGCCCCAACCTACATGACCATCGGCATCCTTGTTCCCCTTGTCTTGATCTGCGTCATTCGCTTGTTCGTGTGGCTGAAACGCCGGAGCCGGGTCATCGATGCTGCAGAAGCCATACAGCAATTAAGAAAAACGATCGTCCTCGCCGGTGTGATATCCACGTTCTACATCGCATGGTCGCTGGCGCTGGATGGATATGGCAATGATCTCGCCCGCGGCCATGTTGCCCTGTTCATCGCCGTTACCGTGATTGGCTGTATTTTCTGCCTGATGCATCTGCCCCAGGCTGCCCTTCTGGTCATGACCGCCGTGACCCTGCCTTATATGTTCTACTATCTCGGCCAGGGACACGTTTTCGTGGCCATGGCCATGAACATTTTCCTGGTCTGCGCGGTCATGATCCAGGTTCTGCTCAACGGCTACTCCGGCTTCACGAAGTTGATCAACTCACGGCTTGCCCTCGCTGAAAAACAGCGGGAAACGGAACAGTTGAATAAGGAAAACGAACGGCTCGCCCACACCGACGCCCTGACAGGATTGCCAAACCGCCGCTATTTCTTCGCCAGGCTCAATGATCAGGTCAAAGCCGGCCACGAAGAGCAAGACCGGTTCGCCGTTGGAGTTATCGATCTGGACCGTTTCAAGCCGGTCAATGACACCTACGGCCACAAGACAGGCGATCTTCTGCTTGCCCAGGTCGGAGAGCGGCTGGAACAGCTGCGAGACGCATCCCTGGAGGTCGCCCGGCTCGGAGGCGATGAGTTCGGTTTCATCGCGACTGGCTTGACTGACAATGTGGAACAGATCGGCCAGCGTATTTGTGAGCAGCTGTCCCAACCCTACCGCTTGGGCGATATGCTCGTGTCCATCGGCTGCTCCTGCGGCCTGGCCACCTTTCCCGAGGCCGGCCAGACATCGCATGACCTCTTTGACCGGTCCGATTACGCTCTCTACCACTCGAAATCGGAACGGCGTGGTCAGACAACCCTTTATTCAAAAACCCATGAAAACAGCATTCGCTCCGACCGGGCGGTTGAGAGTGCCCTGCAAAGCGCCGATATGGACATCGAATTTCAGGTGCATTTCCAGCCGATTATCGACATCGAGGCAGGAACGCTGACCTGCGTCGAAGCTCTCGCACGTTGGAACAGCAAGGAGCTGGGCCCGGTCGCGCCCGATCAGTTCATCCCGATTGCAGAACGATCCGGCCTGATGAGACGACTTACCACCCGCCTGTTCAAAATGGCGCTGAAAGAGCTTGCCAGCCTCGACGATAGACTGCAGCTGTCCTTCAATCTGTCGGCTCACGATGTCTCCTGCCAGGAGACAATCATCGAACTGACTGCCCTGTGCCACACACATGGAATCACCCCATCAAGGATAACTTTCGAGATTACCGAAACAGCCGTTTTTCAAAGCATCGAGGACGCCCAGGCCAGCTTGAACTTGCTGCGCATCGCAGGCTTCAAACTTGCGCTCGACGACTTTGGCACCGGCTACTCCAGTCTCGGATACCTGCACCGTCTGCCTATCGACAAGGTCAAGATTGACCGGAGTTTCGTTGCCAACCTTGAGCAGTCAGGGGCCGAAGGCATCGTGACATCCATCATTGCCCTGTGTCACAGCATGCACCTTGAATGCATCGTTGAGGGCGTGGAGACCGAGAGCCAGATTGCCCTGCTCCGCAAACTCGACTGCCAGTACATCCAGGGCTACGTCATCGCCCGCCCCATGCCTGTGGGAGACCTCACCAGCTGGATGCAGACTTCGGGCTGGACCTGTGCAGGGGCTGCAAAACAAGGCCCAGGAGAAAGAGCCGCTCAGGTCGGCTCGTAAATCCACTGTTCGGGCAAATGCGCGGTCACGCCCTCGCCCGCGCGGATAGTACCGGGCTTTTCAACGTAACCCACCAGCCCGCGCAAGCGCCGGGCAACCTTGGGGAAGAGAAGATCCAGTCCTTCACGGCCCGGGAACTGGCGGCCGATGGATGCTCCGGCAACCCGGCAGGGAACATTGCCCCCATCAACCCGGATCACGGCTCCTCCGTCGAAGACCAGTCTTGTCCGCGGCGGGACCAGCGACAGGCTCTTCAGCCCCTCAATCACGATGTTGCCACCGATCCAGGCAGGATCCAGGTTGCCGATCTCCATCCGCTCCGCAATCAGCGCCAGTTCCGCCGGGCACAGGATCGACAGCTGGCGCTCGTTGCACATTTCCGTGCCGCGCGGGTACCAAGGCTCTCTCCCGCCGGATAGACGGCTGAACCCGCCATGCCGGTCCCCCGCAATCCCTTCCAGCCCCAGATCAAGAGCCTCGCAAGTCGCGGTCGGGAAGTCTCCCGGCTCTGGCGTCTTCAATACGCGGGTGACAGTGGCGGCCAGCTTCCGCGTCGGCGTAATGGCCAATTCATCAAGCGTCCTGGAAAGTGAAGCGGACATGCAAAAACCTCTTAAAATCGAATTTGCGGCAGTCTTAACTGAAGCTGGCAAGCCAGGCCACTGTCAAAGGCGCTCCCAAAAGCATGAGGGACAGGCGATGTCACCGCGATCCGGCATAATCGTCGATGAGCTTTTGAAAATGCTCCATCGAAGGAAACCGCTCAAAGCTATGTTTGGCAGGGGTGTTCGCCCAGGACAGTTTCTCAGCCGTCTGTGTCTCGATGAAAGGCTCGTTCAAATCCGGATCATCGAACAAAGGCGTACGCACATTGACGATATTCTCCATGCCCTTGATCCGGGTGAACATCCAGGTCATGCAGTCCGGACAGCAATAATGGTCAAGCTCCGGTCCCTTTGCGCCGCCCACGACCGGTTCACCAGCCAGAACCCGGAAAGCAGGCGCGGGCATGATGGCGGTCAGCGAAAAGGCGCTGGAACTCATCTTCTGGCAGCCCCGGCAGTGGCAGGCGGATGTGACAAGCGGTTTCGAGGAAATCTCGATCCGCGTCTGGCCGCACCGGCACGATCCTTCCAGCGGATAGGATGTCTTCGCCATCGTCAATCTCCTCACTTTTTGCCCGCCTGCACTCCGGCAGGAACACACTTGTTTGATCATCCAGGGCGATAAGGTTCAAGAGGGGGAGGCACTCGCATGAAGTACGGCGGCCCCTGGATCACCCTCGACCTGCATCCGGGATGCCATAAAAGGACGGCAAAAGAGCGTCTTGCCGCAACAAACCTCCACACTCCCTGACGCTCTCATTTTCGCATTTCCCCAATTCCCCTCCAATCCCATTGCCCCATCTTCTCCTTTGGCGTAAAAGGGCGCCAAAGTTTCCCCGAAACGATTTGAAATACGGAGATGCGGAGCCCAATGGCGCGCCAGTTCATCTATCACATGCACGGACTGTCGAAGTCCTACACCGGGGGCAAAAAGGTCCTCGACAACGTCAACCTGTCGTTCTACCCGGACGCCAAGATCGGTATCCTCGGCCCCAACGGCGCCGGTAAATCGACCCTGCTCAAGATCATGGCTGGGCTCGACAAGGACTTCACCGGTGAGGCCTGGGCAGCAGAAGGCGCACGCGTCGGTTATCTGCCGCAGGAACCGCAGCTCGACCCGACCAAGACGGTCAAGGAAAACTGCATGGAGGGCGTTGCCCACAAGCAGGCAATCGTCGACCGCTACAATGAACTGATGATGAACTATTCCGAGGAGACCGCCGACGAAGGCGCCAAGCTCCAGGACATCATCGATGCGGAAGGTCTGTGGAACCTCGACAGCAAGGTCGACATGGCGATGGAAGCCCTGCGCTGTCCGCCGGAAGATGCCTCCGTTGAAAACCTCTCCGGTGGTGAGCGCCGCCGGATCGCCCTGTGCCAGCTGCTGCTGTCCGAGCCGGATCTGCTGCTGCTCGATGAGCCGACCAACCACCTGGACGCGGAAACCGTTCACTGGCTGGAGCGGCACTTGCGCGAGTTCAAGGGCTCCGTGCTGATCATCACCCACGATCGCTACTTCCTTGACAATGTCACCGGCTGGATCCTGGAGCTCGACCGCGGCTCGGGTATTCCTTACGAGGGCAACTACTCCGCCTATCTGGAGAAGAAGTCCAAGCGCATGATCCAGGAAGGCCGCGAGGACATGGCCCGCAACCGGGCGATTGCCCGCGAGCGCGAATGGATGGGCATGTCGCCAAAGGGCCGCCAGACCAAGTCCAAGGCCCGCATCAAGGCGTTTGACGATCTGCTGTCGGCTCAGGAACAGCGGATGCCATCCATCGAGCAGATCCTGATCCCGGTCGGTGAGCGCCTCGGCGCCAATGTCATCGAGGTCAAGAATGTCTCCAAGGGCTTCGAAGACCGTTTGCTGATCGATGATCTGTCGTTCAAGCTGCCGCGCGGCGGCATCGTCGGTGTCATCGGCCCGAACGGCGCCGGTAAATCGACGCTGTTCAAGATGCTGACCGGCCAGGAAAAGCCGGACAGCGGCGAGATCATCGTCGGCGATACCGTCCATCTGGGCTATGTCGACCAGTCCCGCGATGCGCTCAATCCGGACAACAACGTCTGGGAGGAAATTTCCGGCGGTGCCGAGGTGATCTATCTCGACGACAAGGAAATCAACTCCCGCGCCTATTGCTCGTCCTTCAACTTCAAGGGCCCGGCTCAGCAGGCCAAGGTGGGCGACCTCTCCGGCGGTCAGCGCAACCGGGTGCATCTGGCGAAAATCCTGAAGCAGGGCTCCAACGTTCTGCTGCTCGATGAGCCGACCAACGATCTCGATACCGAGACCCTGGCCGCTCTCGAAGACGCACTGGAAAACTATGCTGGCTGCGCCGTGGTCATCTCGCATGACCGCATGTTCCTCGACCGTCTTGCCACGCACATGCTCGCCTTTGAAGGCGACAGCCACGTGGAGTGGTTCGAAGGCAACTTCGAGGATTATGAGAAGGACAAGGTCCGCCGCCTCGGCGCCCACGCCGCCGACCCGCGCCGCATCAAGTACAAGCCGCTGACCCGGTAAGCTGCGGCCTTCGTAGCAATAAGACTTTCAGAACGGCGGATTGCAAGATCCGCCGTTTTTTCGTT
>JBNKOQ010000231.1:0-5993 GCA_050294735.1 Roseibium sp.
TCCGGCTGGTCGAGTTGCAGGAGCAGGGCTACGCCTATATCCGGCCGTGAGGTCTACCCCGGTGCGGTCACCAGGGGATCTTCGGGGGGATGGCTTTGCAAGGAGCTCCCGGTAACCATGGGGCTGGTTTGCCGCCCGGGTGTGGTATAGCTTCGGCGGGCGGATGCAGGTGGCATTCGGATAGGTTCAGAGCTTTTTGATGCGGTTTGCCATTGCCTTGTTGTTGCCAGTTGCGACCTTTTCCTTTGCACTGGGGCTGACCCTTCCGCTGATGCGGTTCGAAAGGCTTTTCATTCTTGAAGACCGGCCATCCCTGATTGAAATGGTCTCCGGGCTCTGGGGAGAGCAGGAGCGCGGCCTTGCGCTCATGGTCGGGCTGTTTTCGGTTGCCTTTCCCGCGGTGAAGATTCTGCTGACCCATGTTGCGGCCCTGTCTGGCACAGGCAGCCGTTCGCTGCATTTGCTGGGCATGGTCAGCAAGTGGTCCATGCTGGACGTGATGCTTGTGGCATTGGTGCTGTTCGCGGCAAAAACGAGCGGACTGGCCGCCGCCAGCGTGCTGCCGGGATTGTGGTTTTATGCAACAGCAACTGTCAGCACGGCATTGGCGGCTTTTCTCTGCGCACGCCGGTAGGAACGGCCTTCCCGGTCAGATCTTCGCCAGACGCCTCGGCCCTTCCCGCCTGGGGCGCAGGGGGCGTTTGGCGGCGAATGCGCCATCGCCGCGCCGCTTCGGCCGGGCTGTGGTCGACCGTTTGGCTTCAACCAAGGCCTTGATCCATTCCGCGGCCTGGGACGTGGGAATGCGAAGCTGCTTGCATCTTGCCTTGGCCAAAAGCGAGAAGGTATCGCTGGATATTCCGGCTCCCAGCGCCATTTCGACGACCATTTCAAGATTGCCGTTGAACAGGGCGTGGCGGGCCGTTGTTGAGGTTTTGCGGTTCAGATGCCCGAAAATGTCCGCAACATGCGCCAGTCTCTCATCCTGCAGAAGCAGCACAATGAGCTCGTCCAGGGTGATGTCGGTCTTCTCTATGTAGGCAAGCAATTCCTTGCCGTCGCGCTGATCTATTTGCGTGCCGTGATCGCGCCGTAACTGCCGCAGGCGGGCGAGTTTCCCCAAATCCGTTCGGGAGAGAGCGCCGCGGACCATCTTTTGCAGCCGCTCGCGTGCCGCACCCTCCACATGCGGTAGCAGCATGTTGCATACGGCAGGCGTTAGATCATGGCGTAAAACCAGATCCTCGCGCAGCACGACATCCTGCATTGCGTGGCGGACCAGAGCCTTGAGGGTAATGTCCGAGAGGCGGATTTCGCGGTTGCCGGCGAGGATCCTGTGCACATGCTTGCTGCCGCGGCGGGCCAGGGTACTGGAAACGCTGCGGTCGAGATCCTTGCGCCGGGCGAGAACCTGGAGATGCTCGTCTCCGAGTTTCCTGGCCAGGGCCAGAAGGTTTTTTTCGTTAAAGGCAGAAAAATGTTCCAGAACCGGAAGGGCTATGTGTATCTGGTCCGAGGCAAGTGCCAGCGCCAGCGGAAGCGGTGTGCGGGGCTCGGCAGCCACTTTGCGGGACAACAGCCCCCGGTCTGTGCTGGGGGCGCTTCTGTAGAGCAGCAGCGCGACCTCGCCAAACATTTCGAGTTCGGCGTTTGTCCTCTTGTCGATGCTGGTGACCAGAAAATCCGTCAGGCCAAGCATCAAGGCTCCGCGGGCTTCCGCGGAGTTCTCTCGTGCTAAGTCCAACAGATCGTTATGCATATGGTCTCCTTGAAGGCGGAGTGTAGCCGTTCCCCTGTTAGAATTAAGTTATAAAACATGATGAATAAATTATGACTGAAGCTGCCAGCATTGATTGTTTTGCCGATTGTGTCTTGCATTTGCAGCGGTGCCATGGAATGCCCTCCGGCATGTATTCAACAGCTGCAGATCTGTGCCCTGAAGGCTGGCGCACGACGTACGAGCAGGACGAGAAGGAAAAGCAATGCTGACCGGAAAACATTTGATCGACGGCGCGTGGGTAACAGGTGGCGGAACGTTCAAGACCGTTTCGCCGGCAACCGGTGAAACCCTGCAAGCAGTCGTGCACGATGCCGATGCTGAAACGGTTGCGAAAGCTGCTGAGGCGGCGGAAAGCGCCTTTGCAGCCTACAGCACGACGTCGGTCGCTGCCCGGGCCGCTTTTTTGCGGGCGATTGCCGACGAGATTGAAGCCCGCGGCGCGGATCTGACAAAGACCGGGTGCGCGGAAACTGCGCTGCCCGAAATGCGTCTGAATGGCGAGCGCGGACGGACCACTGGCCAGTTGCGCCTGTTTGCCGACTGGATTGAGGAGGGCAGCTGCTTTGACGCCCGCATCGACCGGGCAATGCCGGATCGCGCGCCGTTGCCCCGGCCGGACATCCGTTTGATGCTGAAGCCGATTGGCCCGGTTGGTGTCTTTGGAGCGTCGAATTTCCCGCTGGCATTCTCGACAGCCGGCGGAGACACCGCGTCTGCCTTGGCTGCTGGTTGCCCGGTGGTGGTGAAAGGGCATCCAGCCCATGCCGGAACGGCGGAGATTGTTGCTGAAGCCATCCGGGTTGCGATCGAGAAAACCGGCATGCCAAGCGGCACGTTCGGACTTGTTCAAGGGGCTAGTCAGGCCTCGGGCGGGGCGCTTGTGACCCACCCGCTGATCAAGGCCATCGGCTTCACCGGATCTTTGCGCGGCGGACGTGCCCTGTTCGATCTGGCTGTGTCCCGCCCGGAACCTATCCCGTTCTATGGCGAGTTGGGATCTGTCAATCCAACGTTCCTGATGCCGCATGCGCTTGCGTCACGCGGCTCCGAAATCGCTGCTGGCTGGGCGCAATCCCTGACCATGGGCGTCGGGCAGTTCTGTACCAATCCGGGCCTTGTGATCGGTCTTGATGGGCCGGATCTTGATGCGTTCCTATCGGATGCTTGCAAGGCGCTGGGCGATGTGCCCGCGCAAACAATGCTGACCGCGGGTATCGCGAAAGCCTATGCGGCGGCGGTTTCCGAACGTGAGGCTGGCGCAAAGGCTTCGGTCAAAATGAAGGGGACGGATGCTGGTGGAGCCTGCGATGCCGCACCGGTCGTTTTTGAGGTTGCATCGGATGTCTGGCTTGCAAATCCGGCCTTGCACGATGAAGTCTTCGGTCCCGCAGCCGTTGTGGTCCGCTGCTCGGATGCCGATGCGGTCAAGAAGGTTGCTGAGGCCCTCGAAGGCCAGCTGACAGCGACATTCATGATGGATGATGAGGACCTTGCCGCGGTGACGCCTCTGCTGCCTGTCGTTGAACGCAAAGCCGGCCGTATCAGCCGGAACAACTTCCCGACCGGCGTGGAAGTGTGTCATGCGATGATGCATGGTGGCCCGTATCCGGCATCCACGGATGTAAGATCCACCTCTGTGGGAACCAAGGCCATTGAGCGTTTCCTGCGGCCTGTCGCCTATCAGAACTTCTTGCAGGACATGCTGCCGGACGCTTTGAAGGACGATGCAAAAACGCCGCGCCTGGACAACGGACAGCACGTTTGAGGACATTCAAACCCATGGTGGTTTGATGAAAGGGCACCCGTTTGGGTGCCCTTTTTGCTTGTCAGAAGGATCGATAGCATTAGGTTGCGTGAAGGGCGGGCCATGATCCGTTACGCCTTCCTGGCACCCAATAGAAGTGGGAACTGCATTGATGGAATTGTTGAGCCGCGCAAGGGCCGTCTTGTTTCTATTGATAAGTCTGGCCGTTGTTCCCTTGTCCGCAGAAGCCCAATCCGTTCCAGGGTCCGCTGTCGTGAAAACTGTCACCGGCGGCAACAGCGACAAAAGCGATTCCGCGCCAGCTCCTGCCGAGGTCACCGCGGCAAACGAGAGCCTGATCAAATTGCTGGAAGATCCTGCGGGGCGTGCCGCGCTGATTGAAGCGTTGAGGCAGCAGTCAGGTGCCGCGGCAGTGCAAAACGCACCGGCCCGCCAGCCTGAAGCCGCACCCGACGACTATCAAACACTCGCGGAGCGGCTTAGCGGTTACACCAAAATTCTGATTGGCGATGCGGAGCGTGTTTTCGGCAGCATTGGGCATTCCCTGATTGGCCTGAAGTTGATTACCAACGGGAGTGCCGTCGTTAAGTGGGACCGTGTGGCCGCCGCGCTGACGGATGTGCTCCGCATTATTTTCTCGTCGATGATCGCGTTCTGGCTGCTGCAATTTGTCATCAGGCGCTTCTTCAGAAAGATTACCTACAGCCAGTCCTCCCATAGCGCCTTGTGGCGTTTCGGATTTCTGGCAGTGACAACGGCCCTTGACGTTGTCGTTCTGGTTGTTTCCGCGATCATCGGATTTTTGGTTGCGGTCTGGAAAACCGGTGTAATGGTGTCCGAGGTTTCAAACCTCGAAACCCTGGCGCTCAATGCCTTTGTGCTGACCCACTTGCTGGTCATTGCTGTCCGGTTTGTTTTTGCCGAAAGAAGACCGGCCCTGCGTCTGTTGCCGATCAAGACGGAGACGGCGAGGTTCTGGAGCTACCGGTTCATTCACATGGTTCTCTGGCTTGGCTATGGCGTGATGCTGGTGGTGCCGATTGCCAACCTCGGGATCTCCTTTGCGGTGGGGAACACCATCCGTTTTCTGCTGGTTGTTGGGGTTGCAGTCTATTCCCTCTGGCTGATCCATCACCAGACGAGGCCGGTGCGCCGGGGCATGAAGGAGTATGCCGGCAAGATGTCGAGCGAGATCGGCCAGCGTTTCGTCAAGGCGCTTGCGCGGTCCTGGCACATCGCCGCTTACGCCTATGTCCTGCTGGTCTTCTTCATCTGGCTGTCACGTCCTTTGGAGGCATTCGCCATCGTCATGCGCGCGACAATTCTGTCGGGGCTGATTATCGCTGGTGGGTTTGTCGTCTCGCTCTATATGACCCGGATGATATCCGGCGGAATTCGTGTTCCCGAAGAGCTCCGGGAGAAGCTGCCGGCTCTTCAAGGGCGGCTGAACGCCTTCATTCCCCGCATCCTGAAAGTTATCCGCTTCTTTGTGTTCATCGCCTGTGACCTTTTGCTGCTGGATGTCTGGGGGCTGGTCAGTTTCTCCAGCTGGCTTGTCAGCGATACCGGCAGCGGGATCATGAGCCGCTATTTTTCCGCGGGCATTGTTCTCCTGGTCTCGTTTGTTATCTGGCTGGCCGTGATGTCCTGGGTTGATCTAAGGCTCCGGGAACACGCGGGCTATGTTGTCACAGCCCGGGTCCGGACATTGTTCCAGCTGTTCAGAAACGCCTTCACCGTGGTGATCATTGTGATGGCAGCGCTGCTGGCGCTGTCGGAAGTGGGGATCGATATCGGTCCGCTGATCGCCGGTGCCGGTGTTGTCGGCTTGGCGATATCCTTCGGCGCCCAGACGCTGGTCAAGGACATCATCACCGGCGCCTTTATCCAGATCGAGAACGCCATCAACGAAGGCGATGTGGTGACTGTCGGCGGGATAACAGGCGTGGTGGAGCGGCTCACGGTCCGCTCGGTGCGTCTGCGCGATCTGGATGGGACGACTCATATCGTTCCGTTCTCCTCGGTCGACATGGTGTCCAACTTCATGCGGGAGTTCTCCTATCATGTCGCGCTGGTCGGAGTGTCCTACGATACGGACATCAAAACGGCCAAGGCCGCGATGGAAGAGGCCTTCGACCGCCTCAGGAAGGGTGGGTATGACGGACAGATTCTGGGCGATCTGGAAATGCATGGTGTGACCGAGTTCGCGGACAGTTCCGTCAATATCCGGGCCCGAATCAAGACAACGCCGGGGGACCAGTGGTCTACAGGCCGCGCCTATAACGAGTTCATCAAGGAAGTCTTCGATGAATGGGGCATCGAGATTCCGTTCCCGCAGCGCGATCTGCACCTGAAGGCGGGCGGCCCGATCCAGGTTAAAGTCAGCGACGAACGTTGAGCGCTAGAACGGGTTCAGCGTGTAACCGTCTTGTTGCAGCAGGGCGTGCG
>JBNKOQ010000232.1:0-5954 GCA_050294735.1 Roseibium sp.
GAGGCTTTTCTCGGATACCGTGACAAGCTCCTGGCGGATGTCAGGGGCATTTTGACACGACCCGAATTTGCCACGCTGTTTGATGCCAATGCCCGCGCCGAGGTGCCTGTCGTAGGCTCCTTGACGGCGGTTGATGGCAAAGCGGTTTCTGTATCGGGCCAGATAGACCGGCTGGTGGTTGAAGAGGGCCGTGTCATGATCGTGGACTATAAAACCAATCTGATGCCGCCCGAATCCATTGACGGGGTTCCGGTGGAGTATCTTGCGCAGCTGAGTGTCTACCGGCGCCTGTTGCAGGATATTTATCCCGATAGGCCTGTTGAGGCGGCTCTGCTTTGGACCGCGGTGCCTGCCTTGATGAAAATTCCGGAATTTCTGCTGGATGAGACGTTCGATGGACTGGCTAGCGTACCGCCTGACGCTTGACGGACGCCTGTCGGCTACCTACGTTCTGGCCAACGCGCTATGCTGCCCACGGGGTGTCAGGCTGATTTATGAAAGAGACATATCATGGCAACGAACACGATCACTGATGCAAGCTTCGAAAACGACGTTCTGAAGTCGTCCGAACCTGTCGTCGTCGACTTCTGGGCTGAATGGTGTGGTCCTTGTAAGATGATTGCTCCGGCTCTCGAGGAAATTTCCGAGGAAATGGCCGGGCAGGTGAAGATCGCCAAACTCAACATCGACGAGAACCAGGATGCTGCCATGAAGTATGGCGTGCGATCCATTCCCATGCTGATCCTTTTCAAGGACGGTGAGCCGATGGCGACCCAGGTTGGCGCCGCGCCCAAGGGGAAACTCGCGGACTGGATCAAGAGCGCGATCTAAGACCGGATCATGCCAGCAGCTGTGCTCGTCTCAAGGGTGAGCGAAGCATGGCGGTAAAACTTGACGGTTCGGCGCGGGTATGTATGAGAACGTATCCGCCCGAATTTTGTTTGTAACAAGCATCCTAACGGAAACATGATGAGCGACGAAAACAAGACCCCTGCCGATCAGGAGCCTGAGGTTGCAGCCGCCGCAGCTGAAGCAGATGCTGCCAACGCGGATGAAACCACAGTCGATCCGATTGAAGCTTTGAAGGCTGAAAACAGCGAACTGAAGGACAGGGCGCTGCGGACCATGGCGGAAATGGAAAACCTCCGCCGCCGTACGGAAAAGGAATTGAAGGACACCCGCCAGTACGCTGTGTCCGGATTTGCCCGCGATGTTCTGTCGGTCTCCGATAATCTGCGCCGCGCGCTTGAGTCCCTTCCCGAGGAAGCACGGGCAAATGCGGACGCTGGCATTATGGCCCTCATCGAAGGCGTCGAAATGACCGAGCGTGAGCTTCTCAATCAGCTTGAGAAGAATGGCATCAAGAAACTGGATCCTGCTGGCCAGAAGTTCGATCCGAACTTCCATCAGGCGATGTTCGAGGTTCCGAACACGGACGTGCCGAACAACACGGTCGTTCAGGTTGTTCAGGCAGGTTATCAGATTGGTGACCGCGTTTTGAGACCGGCGATGGTTGGCGTGTCCAAAGGTGGCCCCAAAGAAGCCCCTATGGCCTCCGATGCGGGTTCTGAAGCTGGGCAGACGGTCGACAAGAGCGCCTGAGTGATTTGACGGCCAGTCTTGGTAGATGATGAAGAAGCCGCTTTCCGGTAACCGGAAGGCGGCTTTTTTGAAATGGGGGAACTTATGCTGCTGCAGGTGCTGGATTATCTGGGGGTCGCGGTTTTCGCGATGGCAGGTAGCATCGTCGCGTCCCGGAAAGGGCTCGATTTCATTGCATTCATCTTCTTTGCCATGCTGACCGGTATTGGTGGAGGCACTCTTCGCGATTTGATCCTTGATGCGCCGGTGTTCTGGCTCAAGTCAGATGGCTACCTGCTGGTGTGTCTTGGGGTCGCGGTGTCGATGTGGTTTTGTGCCAGGCTTGTCGAGGGCTTCGGCAAACCCTTGCGCTGGGCTGACGCGGTTGGCATGGCCGCCTATTCCGTGATGGGCGCGGCCAAGGCGATAAGCCTTGGAGAAACGGCCCTGATCGCCGTTCTGATGGGCGGAGCTACAGCAACTTTCGGCGGGATCCTGCGTGATGTTGTCGCCGGAGAGCCGACGGCCATCGTCAAGCCCGAGATCTATGTCAGCGCCGCTTTTGCCGGCGCTGCGGGATATGTCGCCCTGACCGCGCTGGGGGTCACGGGCTGGACGGCGGCAATCGCTGCGGGCGGGGTAGCCTTGGTCTTGCGCGGAGGGGCCATTGAATACGGCTGGTCTTTGCCCGGATACCGTTCAAGCTGAGTTATTGTCAGCTCATGCACGCAAAAATATGTGCCCGGCGGTTGCCAGATCTGCGAGACCGGTGCTGTCGCCGCCGGCAAAAAGCGTGATCTGGTCGTAATAGCGTCTTCCTGCCTTCTGCCCCTGCGCGAGTTCGCTGAGATCCGCCGCAATGTCAGTCAGATCCGCTGCCGCGCTGTCCCGCCTGTCGCTAATGAAAAGACGGGCTTCGCCTCTGACGGCTTCTGGCAGAACGCCGGCATCAATGACATCGATATGGGTGCCGGACGCGATTTCCACGCCGGAGAGCACAGAGGCGGCGTTTCCTATGCAACTGATCATGTCCGCACCGGCAACTGCCTCTGCCAGGTCGTGGGTCCAACCAAACTGGATCCTCGGAAAGGCCGAGGACGCCGACAGCTGATCGCACAAACGACCGTGATCGCCGATGAACAGGACGGATCGTATATCCCGAACGCAGCCGTAGGCTTCCAGTATTCTTTCCAGCGCAGGTGTGGAACCGCAGAACAGCAGGCGGGACGTATCTTCCCTGGCCAGGTACTGCGCTGCGAGGGCATGCTGGGCGCACTGCCGCCAGATGGCTACGCTACTGCCGTCAAACAAAGCAATCGGATGACCTGTCGAGCCCGACATCAAGAGATAAATACCTGAGCTCTCTGACGGGGCGGTTCCTGAGGAGTTCTCACCATTTTTAGCCGCGGGAAGGCTGACCGAAAGCGTACACCCGACGTAGCCGCGCTCGGTATGTCCCTGCGCCATAAAGTTGGTCCAGGCAGGGGCAACCTTCAAATGGCCGGAAGCTGTATCGGGCCGGTCAATACCATAGCGCGTCGGCTCGGGAACATTGGTCTGGGAGCGGTAGGCCCTCAGCAACGTTTCGATCAATTCGCGATAGGTCAGAACCGCTTCTATTTCATCGCTGGCTACGATACGCATGGCGTCAACGATCAGGCGGCGTTTCTATCGCCGGGGCTTGGCAGGCCTGGTTTCAGCTCAGTCTGTTCTTTCAGCTCACGCAGCTGATCAGCTTCATGGTGCCACTTCTTCGCCTCACGCCGCTTGGCCCTTGCTTCCTTGCGCCATTTGCCTTGTTTGGCCCATGCACCAATGCCGCCAAGCAGGATCCCAACAGCCATGCTGGCAAAAATGACCCAGAACATGGGAATGTCGGAAATGGTGAGCCGTGGATCTTGCGGGTCGAACGGATTCAACGCGAGAGAAACCGTATGCCGGTTGGCCACAGAAAGGGGAACCAGAATAATCGCAACTGCGACAAGAATCGCGTTTTTGATGAAACGGGCCACATTTCTCTCCCAAGAGCTTCCCGGCTGGTCCGCGTGCGCGGCCCATCGGATATGTCATAAAGGCTGGCCGGGCATGATACCAAATCACAGCCCGCTCTAAACCCTGTTTAGCCCCTAGTCATCGCCGTGGTCTACACCGTCATTCAGGCGCACACGCATTTCCTTGCCGGTTTTGAAGAAAGGGACGAATTTTTCCTCGACTTCAACCTTCTGACCGGTTCGCGGGTTGCGGCCAATACGGGCCGGACGATTCTTGACCGAAAAAGCTCCGAAACCTCGCAGCTCCACTCGATCTCCGCGCATAAGTGCTTCGGTAATCTCATCTAAAATAGCATTCACGATGTTCTCGACATCGCGCTGGTATAGATGCGGGTTTTGCTCGGCAATATGCTGAACCAATTCCGACTTAATCATTGGCCGCCCCCTCGAACTGATGACTTTTCTTGTGCCGCCCCCGGAGCCTGCCAAACGGATACAAGACCGTCAAGCGTAAAAGCTGGAGAAATCAGCCGTTTAGCCGCACTAAACTGGTCAGTTAGCCCATTTGCTATACCAATTCCTATCCCCTGCGTCATTTTTACAGCAATCGGCAAGCCATCCTCATTGTCGCGGACTGACCAGTTTACCACCGGCAGGTTTTTGTCGACGGACTTTTCGGTTTCAAGCCATGCAACGGACGTTTCCTCACCGCCGATTGCATCGATCAAACCATTTTGCTGCGCCGCGTGGCCGGAGTAAATGCGGCCGTCGGCAAGCGTGCGCGCCTTTGCCGGAGTGAGGCCCCGCCGCTCCGATACCAATCCGACAAACCAGTCATAACTGTCTGTCACGAGGTCCTTCAGGACTTCTTTCGCTTCAGGCGATGTCTTGGAGTAGAAATCCGGCTCCGCCTTCAAGGGCGCGCTTTTGACCGCGTCCATTTCTACGCCAAGGCTCTCCATCAATCCGGAGATATTGCCGAACTGGAACAAAACACCAATAGATCCGGTGATCGAATTATACCGGGCAACAATATGGTCCGACGCCAGCGCGATCATATAGCCGGCTGAGGCTCCAACTGTCCGGATTTCGGCGACCATCGGCTTTTTCTCGGCGAGCTTTCTAAGGGCCTCATAAAGGGCTTCGCCGCCTGTGGTGCTGCCGCCGGGAGAATTAATGGAGACGATAACGCCTTTGACCGCTTCGGTTTTGCCAATCTTTTCAATGAGCTTGAGTTGATCTCGGTTTTCCAGAATGACGCCGTCAATTGCCAGCCGGGCAATGTGAGAGCTGCGTTTTGAAATATCACCGAGATCCGTCACGGCGACAATTGCCGCGATAAGGCTGAGTGCGACGATGGCAAAGGTGGCAACCCGCCAGAAGGTAAGCTTCCGGCGCATTCTGCGCCTGTCCACCAGAACGTCGGCATCAAGGCTCATGGCGTGCGGTACTCCCGTAAAATGAACTCGGCTCTAAATAGGGTCGATCAGCGCAAAAAAGCAATCTTTCTTCATGAGGTTGGTCGTTTGCACCTGATGTTTGTCGATGTGATCCTGCCGATGAAAACGGCCCGCAGTTCTCATGAGCTACGGGCCGCACATTCGCACAAGAGGTTTAGACCAGCCGGCTTTAGCCGATGGCCACCAGCGTGATTGCGAAGGTGAGGTCCTTGCCGGCCAGCGGGTGGTTGGCATCCAGGGTGACATTGTCGTCGTCGACTTCGACGATGGAAACCGTCATCATTTGCCCGTTTGGCGTCTGCACCTGCAGCTGGGTGCCAATTTCGAGCGGGATGTCCGGCGGAAACTGATCCCTCGGGACAGGCTGGGTGGCGTTCGGGTCCTTGGCGCCATAGGCCTCGGCGGAAACAACATTGACTGTCTTTTCATCGCCAACGGCCATTCCGGGCAGAGCCTTGTCGAGACCCGGGATGATCTGGCCAGAGCCAACGGTGAATTGCAACGGATCGCGTCCTTCCGAGCTGTCAAAGACCGACCCATCGTCCAGGGTGCCTTTGTAGTGGATGGATACGGTGTCGCCCGCTTTGACTTCAGCCATAGCGTGTCTCTCGATTCTGTTTGGGACTGGGAAGGATGAATGTCTGAGGCCGCGCGCCATGCGCAGGTGCTCACGATGTCTCATAAGCCTAACCACGGAGGCTCAAATGTCAAAGGGAGCGGGGTGTGAGACGTTCCGGAGGCCGTTTCCCGGAACGCGGAACAATAAAAAAGCCCGGCGTTTCCGCCGGGCGGACGGATTGCTGGCAGTTTGCGCTCCGGCGCCAGTGCTACGGAGGCTGTGGCGGTAAAGCGCCCCTTACTTCTGCATCGGGCAGGTGCTGATGCCGAGGATCCGGTAGAGCGGGCAATAGCCCATCAGCCC
>JBNKOQ010000233.1:0-5939 GCA_050294735.1 Roseibium sp.
AATGACCCTGGCCTCGCGATCGGCGGGCAGTCTGCGGACAGGGACGGGCAGGCGTCGCAGATCGAGTGGCTGGAGGACGGCGTGCCCCGTGCCCCTGCCTTTCAGGATACCTATTTTTCCCGCGCGGGCGGTTTGGAGGAAACCCGGCATGTTTTTCTGGCGGGCAACGGCCTGCCGGAGCGCTGGCAAAACTGTGACCGCTTCACCATCGCCGAGTTCGGGTTCGGCACGGGGCTCAATTTTCTCACCACTCTTCAGGCAGTTCGCGGCCTTGAAAATCCGCCAAAGCTGACGTTCCTCTCTTTTGAACTTTTTCCCATGACGCGGGAGCAGCTTGCCCGCGCCCTGGGTGCTTTCCCGGAGCTGAGGTCCGAAACCGCAGAGCTGTTGCGGCTCTGGGCACCGGAGCCGGGCTGGTCACGCCTTGCCGTTGGAGGCGTTGAACTGGTGCTTGGTGTTGGCGATGCCAGGGAGATGATCTCTTCCGCGCTAGACGGTTCCGCCAGCGTGCCGCCAGTGGATGCCTGGTTTCTCGATGGCTTCAGTCCCTCGAAGAACCCGGAACTCTGGGCCGCCGGTCTTCTGAAATCCGCCTATGATTTGACAGCCCCAGGCGGAACCCTGGCCACCTACACCGCCGCCGGTTGGGTCCGCCGCAACCTCGCCGCCGCCGGTTTCACGGTTGAAAAACGCAAAGGCTTTGCGGGCAAGCGCGAGATGGTCGTGGGCTGGAAATAATCAAACCTTGGTTTGAAAAGGAGCGCACCAGGAACGTCAGCTCCTGTCCGGATGTTTCTCCTGGGACATGAGCTGGCTGACGACAGCGTCGGGAAGGGCCTCTGCCGCATAGGAGAAGGATCCTTTCTCCAACACTTCCTCGGCAGCACGTTTCAACGCTCCCAGTGCTGCACGGGCAAAAGAGCCGCCGACGCTGATGCGGGAAACACCGGCGTCTGACAGCTCTTGCACTGTATAAGACTTGCCTTGCAGGCCCATGACCACATTCACCGGCTTGTCGACTTCGCGGCAGACTGTCCTGATCGCCTCAATGTCGGGCAGGCCAGGAGCGTAGAGCACATCCGCTCCAGCTGCCGAAAAGGCCTGAAGGCGGGTGATCGTGTCCTTCAAATCAGGACGTCCCCAAAGGAAATTTTCCGCGCGGGCTGTCAGCAAAAAAGGACGTTCTCGTTTTGCCTCGGCAGCAGCTGCGACCCTTTCGACAGCTGCGGATAACTCATAGATGGGGGCACTGGTGTTTCCAGTGGCATCTTCAATCGAGCCGCCCACCAGCCCAATGCCGCAGGCCAGTCTGATCGTTTCAGCGCAAATATCCGGAGTGGCGCCAAAGCCATCCTCCAGATCAGCGGTGACAGGCAGACCGGTGGCTCCAACGATTGCAGCTGCGTTTGAGAGGAGCTCATCTCTACCCAGGCCAGCGAAGGAATCGCGTTTGCCCACCGAGAACGCATAACCGGCGCTTGTCGTCGCCAATGCTTCATAGCCCAGACTGCTAAGAATACGGGCAGATCCGGCATCCCAGGGGTTCGCTATCACAAAGGCATTGTCCCTGGCATGAAGGGCTTTGAAACGAGTGAATTTTTCAATCTGTTCAGACACTGCAATGCTCCCCTTGGTTCCTTCATTTATAGAAGAAATAGGAACAAAATGCGAACATTTTTGAGCTGCCCAGTGAGATTATGGCGGAACCTACGGGTCGGTTGTGGTGTTTGCGGCCTCGTCCGGCGCATCCTCGGTATTTTGGGATGGGGGAGTGTCTCCCGCATTTATGGACTGTCGCCGGGTTGAAAGACTGTCCATGTGGGCCTTGATGTCCGGGGCCTGGTTGATCAGGTTTTTATAGTCGGCCGCGGACAGGGTCAGCAGCTGGCAATAGCCAAGGGCTGTGACATCCGCTGTGCGCGGCCGCCCTGTGATAAGCGCGATTTCTCCGAACATGTCGCCGCGGCCAAGACGGAACGTGCTGACCCTTGTATGGACTTCCACGGCGCCGGAGGAGATGAAAAACGCTGTGTCACCGCGATTGCCCAATCGGATCAGCTTTTCACCGGGGGTGGCAAAGCGTGGTTTCATCAGTTTTGCCAGCTCCCGGCGGCGGTCGTCGCTCAGGGCGCTGAACAGGTCGTGCTGGCCGAGAAGATCAGCCGTTTTCAGGCCGAGGTCCAGCTTGGGCCGGTGATTGGTCTCCTGGCGCACCTGCGCAAGATCACTGGTCAGGTCGTTGTAGAGCTCGGCTCCGATCAGGGCATGATTGTGAGCTTCCGCGTAAGCGGTTTCTTCCAGCCGTAGCGCCGTCTTTTTCAGGAACAGGACTTCCTGGGCATCGGCATAGTCCGGGTATTGCAGGCGCAGCGCCTCGATCGCCCGCAAGGTTTCGTCCCGCCGGGCGCAGAGCGTGTCGTTGAGGATGTTACCGACGCGGTCGCCGACCAGAGGCCGGATCCGCCGCTGGTTGAAGGCGACCAGCTCACCGGTGATGATCCGGCTGACCAAGAGATATTCAAAGCGGTCCGCGATCAGCGTCGATAGCTTCCGTTGAATTCTGAGGCGCCTGTGCAGCCACTGAGCGACGCGGAAGTTAAGTCCGAATTTCAGCGGCATACGGGCCGCGCGATTATAGCCGGCGCGGCCTTCTGCCCGTGTCAGATCGCCGATGCGCCCGGCTACGGCGAGGTGACGGGAAACAGCCCGGTTGGAAATGGTCTTTTCATGAAAATGCGTCAGCACGAGTTCCCGTTCCCGGTCTGCCAGGGCGACAAGCCCGAGGATCACCCGCTCCTTGTCTTTCAGGTTTTCCAGCAAAACTGAGGCTTCCGATATGGCTGCCGCGCGTGCCTCATAGTCGCGGGTGATCCGCTCGGCGAGTTCTGGAGCGATCTGATAGGCGTTGGCTGTGTCTTCCACTTCATGACGGACATCGGACAGGACAAGGGCCAGGAACTGATTGCGCAACGCTTCGTCGCGGGGGGAAAGCTGGTCGAGTTTCAGCACACGGATCAGCTGCTTCAAGCTGGTGCCATAGACCAGCAAGGTGAATAGGACGAAGCCGGTTGCTAGCTTGGTGACGAAGGAGCTGATGTCATCGGGCAAGGCCGTATGCTCCGAGACACTGAGGGCCAGCGTCAGCGTGACGGCACCGCGCATGCCGCCCCACAACATCACGGTCTTGAAATGGGTGTTGACGGACTGACCCATGCGCAGGAAGGAAAGAACCGGCAGCAGGCCGAAGATCACGAAGGCCCGGGCGGCAAGGGCTGCGATCACCAGGACCAGCAGCATCACGATATCCAGCGGGCTGAAGCCTTCCACCATGCGCGGGATCAGGATCGACGCCAGTATAAAGATCAGGGAGGAAGCCCAAAAGGCAATCTGCTCCCACACATCGTGCAAAAACGACCAGCTTTTGGGCGCTATGCGCGAGGGACCGTAGAGGTTGAACACAATGCCTGCGGATACGACAGCGACAACGGCGGACACATCCGCGAACTGGTCCGAGACAACATAAATCAGATAGGGCAGGGCCAGGCTGAGCGTCACCTGAGCATGAGGCAGATCGCGCATGATCGGCAGGGCCATGACGAAGACCCGGGCAAAGAGGATGCCGACAACGACGCCGCCGGCGAAAGACCGCAAGAACGCGATGGCCGCGGCCCCGGCATCTGGCGACTGAGTACCCGTGAGGATGCCGAGCAGGATGACGAACAGCACGATTGCCGCGGCATCGTTCAGAAGGCTCTCGCCTTCGACGATACGCCCAAGCCGAGCAGGGGCACCGATATCCCGGAAGATGGCGACAACCGCGACCGGGTCAGTTGTGGCGACGATGGCGCCCAGCAGCAGGCAGGCCACCAGCGGCACACCTGCCAGAGGGTAAAGCGCGAAGCCGATGAAGAACGTTGCGACAAAAACGGCGACCACGGCCATCACCAGAATGGGGCCGATGTCCTCGAAAATCCGCCGAACGTCCAGCGTCAATGTCGTCTGGAACAGCAGAATGGGCAGGAACACGTAGAGGATTTTCTTGGAATCCAGAGGCGGATGAACGAACACCACCGCGATGGTGTTGAAGGCATCCGTTTGTGGCGTGTAGAGCAAATACAGCGCGCCGATGCCGATCAGCGTTCCGACCATGGCCAGCAGGACGCTCGGCGCCAGCCCAAGCCGCCTTGCGAGCGGTTGCAGCAGCGAAATTGTGACGAGGAGCCCCGCGAAAGCGGTAATGATGATCGGTGTGTCCATATCGCCCAATCTGCCAAGGCGCAGGCAGCCTGCCAAGCCGTCCACGGTTGAAATAGCCGCTTGTGCAATGCCGGTTCGGGGTTACCCTCGGATTTAAGCGGTTTTCTTGTTGCCGAACAGCTTGCGGAACGGCCACATGATCCAGCCAAGCGTCTCACCGACATAGAGCCAGAGTGCGCCGGGAACGAACATCACAATGGAAAACGGGATGAATGTGACCAGTTTGAGGATACGAACCGGCTTGGAAAATTGTTCGGTGCCAGTGGTTTTGCGGCCGATGACGCGCCAAATCGCGCTCCACCACTTCCATGTTTTGAAAGAGATCACCGCGTAGCCAATGATCAAGACGGCCCCGCCAATAAGCGCCATGTTGGAGACCCAGGGCAGCCATCGGCTTTCCACTTCGTTTGTGTGGTCGGGATCTTCCACGTTGGCCCGGACAAAACGCACTCCGCCGCTGTAGGCCCCATCCAAAAGCCAGCTGCCCGTGGAATAATCTGACCCCGCAGCAGCAGGCTTTAACGCGGCCGGGTCGACTGGCAGATATCGGGATGTCATGAGCAGCCGGACGTCACCAGGGGCCTCACCTGCGTTGATAACCGTTTTGAAGCCTTCGGGCGCCAGTGCTTTTACGAGGTCTGCTTGGGTGACGCTGTCTTTTGTCACCGCAAACCTTTTTTCGATGCCGGTTTTCGAGAACCAGGTCTTTCCGGGCTGAACGGCCGACTGCGATTGTATTGTGACAAGGTTGACCCGTTGGCGCGCAGCAGCTTTTTCCAGAGCTGCGGCGTCGATCTGACGTGTCTTCTTGCCGTCTTTCACGATCAGTTTAATCGCACCGGACTGCGGGTCGGAGACGAACTTGCCGCTGACCAGCAAGGTTCTGTTCTTGAACTTCGCCAGGCTCGATTCCAGCAGGTCGGGATCGAGAGTGGAGATAAGATCATCCGGGTTCACGACGGAACCCGGTGTTTTGCCTGCCGCGCTGTCAAAACGCGCGATCTTCAGATTGGCCTTGTTGACCGGGCGGTCGAGGAACTTGATGTTGGCATCAAGAGCCCGGGCCGAGACAGGGTTCAACAAGGTTGTGCCGTCAAGCTCGACCGCCAGCCTGGAGCCGTTCTTATGCGGAATGGGCTTAAGCGGATAACTGCGGCCGCTATCTCTGACCAGCTGCAAATCAACCTTGCCGGGGAGGGCAGATGCCTGATCGCGGAGCTTGAAGAAATCCTGCTCCCTAACGGCGACGGCATAGGTCTGCGCCTTCTTTGCTGCTTTGGCGGGAAGGGTGTCACCGGCCAGTGGCCGCGTAGACGAGGTGGAAACATCGTCTATTTTGGCTGCGATTTCATCGAGCGAGGAAAGGTGGATTTCCTCTCCTGTTGCGGTAACCAGCCGCCAGGATCCTTCGCTGCCCGGAAGCAGGGCTATTTTCCCCGCACCATTGCCATGAGGCAATTTCTTGGTGAGCCAGAGAGCCTCTTTGCTTCCGGGGAGGACGTCATCAAGGTGCTTGCCGGCGCCAGTGGCGGCATCCCCCGCTACATGGGCTATCTTGCCCAGCAATCCGGCTTCGACGGCCGTGCTTGCGGGAGCCACCAAGGCAAGGCAGGCAAGGAGGATAAAAAACGGGCGGGAGATTCTATTCAGGATCATATGGTTTTCAGAAGAAAATGGCTGCT
>JBNKOQ010000234.1:0-5934 GCA_050294735.1 Roseibium sp.
CAATGCATCAAACTCGTCAACGTCAATCGTGGCGATCAACACTACCTTAGACCCAGACTTGTGCACTTCGAGTGAGATTGCCGGGTTTTCTGCAATCTGCTGTGGTGTCATTTTGACGGTTGTCATAGTGATAGAAGCTGCTTTTTTTTGTTTTGGGGAAACGCCTTGGGGCCAGATCAGCTAGCGGTTCTAGCAAATGCATATGCCTTCTGTCGCGGTGAATTGAAAAGACAGGGGTATTCCGTAGGAATTCTTACCGACTTCACGCAGATATCGCCGTTGCTCGAAGCATCCGGTAAAACCGTAACTCCATTTTTTCAGTCGAGGTTCTTTGACTTCAACGGTGACAATGGGTTTTGTCATCTCGCAAGTGAAAATGGCCATCCAATTTCATTCTACTGTAGCCAGGTATTTGACACTGGTCGGCAGACATACCTTGAGTACCATCGTACGCAGCTCGAGCGCATATATGGTCCAGAACATCAGGTTGACGGATCTTGGGACTGTCGAGGAATGGAAGCTATTCGCGGTCGCGTGATCTATTCAGGCGATGCAATGACCGTTCCCGGGTCTCGGTCTGTAAAGGGATCGCTTCAACGTCTTCAATTGCTGGCCAAGATGAACCTATATCTAGGCCTCTCGACTTGGCATGACGTCACGGCGTCGGTTGGATTGGCAAGAGCCAAGGATGTTTCGCGAGGTCTCGGCGCTCATTACGGCGCCTATCACATCTACCCGCAAGCCACACGGTGGATAGATCCGCCGGCCGACAGGAAACAAGACGATATGTTCCTGTTCAGCTGGGCAGACGACATTCTTTATCAAGCCCGATTAGATGTGGCTGAAAACGATGCGGTTCCGGAAGCGTCAAATTGATCAGGACCGGTTGGCCCATGTTCAGTCGAGCAATGAACCGGTAATAACTTGTTTGGATTGGGCGAAGAAATCCGGGAGGTGTGACCTCCATTTCAACCAGCTCAGATACGATTGCACCCTCCGCCGCCCTGGCAAAGCCTCCAGCTACCACCTTGTCAAAGTTTGGATCTTGTGAACGGATAGCCGCGGCGAGGTCCGCGCCGTGCTGTCCTTCCATTATCCGCTTGATGTGGCTGGACTTCCCAACATATCCGATCTTTGGAATATGGTCCCCGTCTGCTTTGGCTGAGGTGATTACAAGCCTATCAAAGTAAGGTGCGTCAGGCCGAAAATTGCCGTCAACATGCTTCAGCCAATCGGCAAGCGCACGGATGCGCTCGCCTGCGTCCCCTCTGATGCATGTCGGGTCAACCCGGCCAATGTGCATTATTCTTCCTCGTCGGCTTCAAGAAGCTGCATCATGCGGAGCGCATTTGTAAGCAGTTCTTCGCGCTCAGCATCGGTAAAGTCCCGATAGTCAATCTTGCCCTCGTATCCAGACAGACAGGCGTCTAGGAAGCTGAGAAGCAGAAAACTCCCCGATCCTTCGAACACCTCGCGAAACGCCGCAACCTCATCCGAGAGCCTACGCTGCATTTCAGGCATCGGCATTACCTCGCAATACCTGGAATGCACGCATCGCGGTCGCCATATACAGCTTCATAGGAAACGGTTCGTTTTTCTCTTTCAAGATCCTGTCAAGCTCTTGCCTGAGGTCGTTCATCAGGTATTCATCATCGTGGAATTTTGAAAGGTCTTTGCTCACGCCGGGTTCTCCGGGATTGCCGTAGATCGCTACGAGCTGGGAAAAGATGTCGTCTTTCATTGATAAATCAAAAGCTCGATCTGGAGTGGGGGGCTTTGCAGTTTGTCCATCCTGGACACGTGGGGCGGTCAAGCCGGTTTCAGTCATATTCTCAGCAACCTTACGTCATTTCAATTTTTAAGCAGCTAATGTCTACGGCTCAAGACGTATTCCTGACGGCGTGATTTCAGCGTGAAAATTTACAATGGCACTTAATCTATTGGCGGCGCAGAGAATTTTAGAACATCAACGGAACAAACTGTTTGGGTTTTGCAGGAGAAAACTAGCAAATCACGGTTTGTTCAATGCATGTTCCTGCAAGAAGCTGCAAGCCAGAGTTCCTGGCAATATCTGTAAGTGTTGATTTTATTAACGAAAAATGGTGCTGCCGGAGAGATTTGAACTCTCGGCCTCTCCCTTACCAAGGGAGTGCTCTACCCCTGAGCTACGGCAGCATCTGCGGCGATTGAGACCTTGTAACCGTTGCGCCACCGAAGGGCGGGCGATCTATTGCAGATCCGGTTGTCAGGTTGTCTTTGCCTGTGCCCGGTCAGCGGTGCCAACCGGATTGCGGGGCTTTTGCCACAGTTGATCGTGGGGTGCAAGCATCATGTTACGGTTTTTTCAAAAGCCGCGACATGACCGCGCCTTAGCAACGGTCCCCGCATGTCATTCGCGTCGAAAAGGCGCGAAAAACAGGGGGAGGGCGGCTTTTCCGGAAGGCCCGCTGCCTGTGGAAAGCTTTCAGGGGAGGAGCGGGCAATGCAAGCAAATGTCTCCCGCAAAGCTCCCCGTGATCCGGCGCTTCAAACCCGCGCCATGACCCGATCACTTGCGGGTATGACAGAAGCGTGCCAGGCGCGGGCCGTTAAACGTCAGGCACATGGTCTTGCCACAACGGGCCTGACGTTGGAAAAGGTGGTTATTGCACAAGCGTGGAAGGCAGGCGGGATGACGCGGGAAACAGACGGCGGCAAGGGCGAAAGATCAAAGACCAGTGGGGCCTCGGACCAGAAGTCACCGCAAGCGCGCGCAAAGCCGAAGCCTGGCAAGGAAGAGCGGTTGGCAGAAGCGCTGCGGGCCAATCTGCGCCGCCGGAAAGCCTCCGCCGAGACCCGGAAGAACGCGGCCGGAGAAGACAGCTGACCGCTTCCGGCACATGCCGGGTAAGGGGGGCGGGGCAGCAAGAATGCCTGCTGGAGGCCTTCTTGCTGCCTTGCATGGGCCACATCTTGCGTGTAGACGGCAGGTTTGCAAGAGTTTGACGCGCCGCGGCTGATCAGTTTGCCGGCGCAATCGACCGTTAGGGTGGGACCATGGACAGCATTAAGGTCGTCGGGGGCGGGCAGCTCAACGGCATCATTCCGATTTCCGGCGCCAAGAATGCCGCCTTGCCATTGATGATCGCGTCCTTGCTGACGGACGAGACGTTGACCCTGTCCAATGTGCCGCGCCTGCGGGATGTCGCCCAGCTGACGCAGATTCTGTCGAATCACGGTGTCGATTATTCGGTCAACGGCAAGCGCAGCGGCCAGGATGTTCTGGAAGGCCAGACGCTGAGCCTGACGGCCCGCGAAATCGTCGATACCACCGCGCCTTATGAACTGGTTTCCAAGATGCGGGCCAGCTTCTGGGTTGTCGGTCCTTTGCTTGCCCGGATGCATGAGGCCCGTGTCTCGCTGCCTGGCGGCTGTGCCATCGGCACGCGTCCGGTGGACTTTTTCATCGACGGTCTGGCAGCTCTGGGCGCGGACATCGAGATTGAGGGCGGCTATGTCGTCGTCAAGGCACCTGGCGGGCTGGTCGGAAACCGGGTTGAGTTCCCGAAGGTTTCCGTTGGGGCTACCCACACCATCATGATGGCGGCGACCCTGGCGAAGGGCGAAACCGAAATCGTCAATGCTGCCTGCGAGCCGGAAGTTACGGATCTGGCCAATTGCCTCATTGCCATGGGCGCGAAGATCGAAGGTGCGGGAACACCGACTATCCGCATTCAAGGCGTCAAGCGCCTGCATGGCGCGCATCACGCCGTGGTTGCCGACCGGATCGAAACCGGGACCTATGCCATGGCCGTTGCGATGACCGGCGGCGATGTCCTGCTGAAAGGTGCAAGGGGCGATCTTCTGGAAAGCGCGCTGGACACGCTGCGGCTGACGGGAGCGGATATCACCGAAACACCTGAGGGCCTGAAGGTCTACCGCAATGGCAATGGTATTCAGCCGGTCGACATAACGACGGAACCTTTTCCCGGATTCCCGACCGATCTGCAGGCCCAGTTCATGGCGCTGATGACCAAGGCGGGCGGACAGAGCCGGATTACCGAAACCATCTTCGAAAATCGCTTCATGCACGTTCAGGAGCTGGCGCGTCTTGGGGCTCAGATCCACATCGACGGCCGCACGGCGATCATTGACGGGGTGTCCACCCTGCGTGGTGCGCCTGTCATGGCAACGGACCTCAGGGCATCGGTGTCGCTGGTGATTGCCGGTCTTGCGGCGGAAGGTGAAACCTCCGTCAGCCGCGTCTATCATCTCGACCGCGGATTTGAGCGTCTTGAAGACAAGCTGACCCGTTGCGGTGCCCAGATCGAGCGCGTGTCCGACTAGGAAGATCGCCTCTCCGGCAAGGCAGGGCGGGGACTGAGGCGGCCGCTGTCCGGCAGGGCCGGAACTCACCTGCGGAAGGTGCGGCACCAGGCGGGCCGAAGAGCTCCGCACCGGTCAAGGCGGCTGAAACCCTGCCGCACTGCATCTGAGTCCTATCCGAAAATCGGCTGGCGGATTGTCAAAGCACCGGCGAAGCTTTACGTCAGTCAATGAGAAATACGTTGACGGGCCATCCGGCAGCAGGAGCAAAGGCCGAACCGGCCTGAAAGGGAAAAGTCTTTCACGATGGATCAGCTGAAACTGGCCGCTTTGGACGCCGAGGATCTTCAAGTCGTCTCCGCGCATCTTCAGGATGCGGTTCTGATGGTTGGCGATATCCGTTTTCTGCCGAAAGAGAAAAAAGCGGTTTTCGCCATGAACCGTTTTGTCTGGGACAAAAAGGCCGACAAGCGCTCGAAGGAACATGAGCGCCGGCGGGCGGCCCTTTCTGTGTCCAGGGTGCTGTCCATGAAGGCGACGGGTATTCGCCAGGACGCCAAGGGAGCCGTGCTTGAGCTTTTGGCGGTGACCTTCGAGGAAACGGACGCGCCGGCCGGCCGCCTGCGGCTCGATTTTGCCGGTGGCGGTGTTGTGATGCTTGAGGTCGAGTGCATAGAGGTGCAACTGGCGGACTTGGGCGCAGCATGGTCGACACCGAACCTGCCAGCACACAATCTGGATTGAGACGAGGGAGTTGGGTGTGGCAATACGTCTGTCGATGAGTGACGCGGATTTCGAAATACGGTTTCAGGCCCTGTTGGCCGGAAAGCGTGAGGTCTCCGAGGATGTCGATCATATAGTCCGGGATATCCTTGAGGACGTCCGCCGCCGCGGCGATGCCGCCGTATTGGAGTATACATCCAAATTCGACCGGCTGGACGCTGCTTCCATGGCCGAGTTGCAGGTCTCTGAAGAAGAGATCGATGCAGCGGTAAGCCAGGTGCCTCAGGAAACGATCGACGCCTTGACACTTGCCCGTGACCGGATCCATTCCCACCACGCCCGCCAGATGCCGAAGGACGACCGCTATACGGATCCGATTGGCGTTGAACTCGGCTCCCGCTGGACTGCGGTGGAAGCGGTCGGTCTTTATGTGCCGGGCGGTCTCGCATCTTACCCAAGCTCTGTCTTGATGAATGCTGTACCGGCAAAGGTTGCAGGGGTTGAGCGGATTGCCATGGTGGTGCCGAGCCCGGATGGCGTTTTGAACCCGCAGGTTCTGGCCGCAGCCCGTATTTCCGGCGTGTCCGAAATCTACCGGATTGGCGGGGCGCAGGCGATTGCAGCCCTTGCCTATGGAACGGACACCATTGCGCCGGTCAGCAAGATCGTCGGGCCGGGCAACGCCTTTGTCGCGGCGGCCAAGCGGCGGGTGTTCGGAACGGTGGGGATCGACATGATCGCCGGGCCGTCCGAGGTGCTCGTCGTGGCGGATGCGGACAACGATCCGGACTGGCTGGCAGCGGACCTTCTGGCGCAGGCCGAACATGATGCTGTTGCTCAGTCCATCCTGATCACCGACAGCGTGGAACTCGCCTCTGCTGTTGAGCAAGCCGTTGAGCGGCAGCT
>JBNKOQ010000235.1:0-5901 GCA_050294735.1 Roseibium sp.
ATCATCTCCCTGCTTGATCATTGGAACATTGTCTAGTGCTATCAGCGACAAGCTTGGCATTAGGGTCTCAGCCGAATGCAGCGCGTAGGCGCGGCAGAACCTCCGCGGAGAACTGTTTCAGGAAACGCGCCTGATCTGGACCTGGTGCATGGAAGACGAAGTGATTGAAGCCAAGCTCGGCATATGGTCTGAGTTTTTCAATGACTTCATCGGCGTCCGCGGTCACGATCCAGCGGCTGGCCGTTTGATCCGATGACAGGCTGTCCGCCAGCTTTTCCATCTCCTGCGGGTCTTCCACCGACATTTTCTGCTCGGGGGTTAATGCGAGTGCACCCCAGAAGCGGGTATCTTCCTTGGCGCGGCTGACGTCCGTGTCAAAGGACAGTTTGACTTCGATCATCCGGTCAACGTCGCTGCTGGCACGCTCTTGCTGGGCGATGCCAGCCTCAAGGTTGGGGATCAGCGTCTCAGTGTAAAGCGCCGGGGCCTTGCCGGATGTACAGATGAAACCGTCAGCGAAGCGGCCTGCGTATTTGGCAATCATCGGGCCGGCTGCCGCGACGTAGATCGGAACCGGCTGGTCCGGGCGGTCGTAGATGGTGGCACTTTCCGTTTTGTAGTAGTCGCCTTCGAAGCTGACCCTCTCTTCGGTCCAGAGCTTGCGGATCAGACGAACGGCTTCCCGCAGGCGGGCAAAGCGCTCCTTGCGTTCGGGCCACTCGCAGCCGATTGCCGGCACTTCGTTTAGACCTTCTCCAGTGCCGATGCCGAGGATGACGCGACCGGGGAACATGGAGCCCAGCGTCCCGAAACTCTGCGCGACCATGGCTGGCTGATGGCGGAAGGTTGGGGTGAGGACCGATGTTCCGATGGCAATCCGGCTGGTTCTTGCTCCTACAGCTCCGAGCCAGACGAGTGCGTGAGGCGCATGCCCGCCGGTGTGGCGCCAAGGTTGGAAATGGTCGGAAATAAAGACGCTGTCGAGCCCGACGTCCTCCGCCAGGATGGCAAACTCCATCAGGTCATGTGGCCGGAATTGTTCGGCTGAAGCCTTGTAACCGATGCGCAGCATTGCTGTCCCTTTATTCTATGTCTTCGAGTTTCTAGGCATCCTGTCGCTGCAATCTTTTGCGCGCCAGGAAGGGGGTGTTGATCATGTCCTCGAGCGGAGCTGCCTGCATCGCGCGTTGACGCCGTTCCTCGGGAACTTGGCCATAGGTGGTGGATCTCTGGCAGGGTTCACGCCCGATAGAGCGAATGAGTTGCTCCATTTGCCATGGCGCGAATTCCTGGCCGTGCACGGCGCCCGCGGCTCGTGTGATGCTTTCATTCATGAGGGTTCCCCCCATGTCGTCGGCGCCTGAGTTCAAGCAGATGGCGGCTCCTTCCGGGCCCATTTTCACCCAGGAGGTTTGAATATGGTCGATCACGCCGTGGAAGACGATGCGCGCGACCGCGTGCATCAGGACGGACTCCCGCCATGTGGGGCCTTTTCGCGACTGCCCTTTCAGATAGATTGGAGCTTCCAGCGCAACGAAGGGAAGCGGCACGAATTCGGTAAAGCCGCCATACTTAAGCTGGTGATCGCGTAACCGCAGCAGATGGCGGGCCCAGTGTTTGGGCTGTTCCACGTGCCCATACATGATGGTCGAGGTGCTTTTGAGGCCGAGTGAATGGGCTGCGCGCATGACCTCGAACCACTGATCGGTTGTGATCTTGTCAGGGGCGATGATTGCCCGGATTTCGTCATCCAGAATTTCTGCGGCAGTTCCCGGAAGAGACGATAGGCCAGCTTGCTTTAATTGTGACAGGTAGTCTGTGAGCTGCAATCCCAGCGTCGCTGCTCCCTGCCAGATCTCGAGTGGCGAAAAGGCGTGGATGTGGATGCCCGGAGCTGCCTTCTTCGCGTGGCGGAGTAGGTTGAGGTAGGTTTCGCCGGTGTAACCTGGATGAATGCCACCCTGCAGGCAAATCTCGGTGCCGCCGCGGGACCAGGCCTCTGCGATACGGCGGGAGAACTCCTCCATATCGAGGTCATAGGCCGGGCCGCGCAATTCCTCGTGTGTCTTGCCCTTCGAGAAGGCGCAGAACTTGCAGCCATAGGTGCAGACATTGGTGTAGTTGATGTTGCGGGTGACGACATAGTGAGTTCGGGCGCCATTGACCTTCTGGCGCAAGGAATTTGCATGAGCGCAAACCGCATGGAAGCTATCGCCGCGTGCCTCGAACAGAGCCACAATCTGGTTTCCACTCAAAGGCGTTCCTGGTGGCAGACTGAGAATGGCTGCAACCTGAGGGGCGATGCCGCCACCCTTTCGAACTTTCGGCGGTCGGTCGTGGGACCCTGGAGTCCAGCGGTTTTCGAATGCCAACCCGCTGGCGTCGGCGCAGCGGTGAATGGACTTCAGCATCGAGCTGTCGATCCACTGCGCCGCATCGTGAATGTAACGCGGATAGACCGTCAGGCGAGGAGCCAATGTCTGGCCCTGGCTTGCGGTGAGAGCAGAGAGCTTATCGAGGCTCGGCCAGGGAGCTTCCGGATTGACATGATCGATGGTGACGGGGGAGACGCCACCCCAGTCGTTGATCCCTGCCTCCAGTAGTTCGGCTCCTGTTCCGGCAGCAAGATTGGGTGGAGCCTGCAGGCTGATGTCGTCCTGAAGCAGCAGACGGGCAACGGCGATTGTCCACTGGTGCTCGATCGGATCGGCAGGCGGGTAGGCTCGCATCTTGGTGTCAGGTTTGGGCAGGAAATTCTGGATGATGACTTCCTGCACATGTCCGTATCTGGCGTGGGAATCCCTGATTTTCAGGATCGTATCGATACGTTCCGCGCGGGTTTCCCCTATGCCGATCAGAAGGCCGGTGGTGAAGGGAACCCGTGCTTGACCGGCAGCCTCAAGCGCTGCGAGGCGTACTTCAGGATCCTTGTCGGGGCTGCCGAAATGCGGTCCGCCGCGATCAGACAGTCTTGCTGAAGTGGTCTCCAGCATCATGCCCATGGAAGCTGCCATCGGGCGCAGCTTTTCAAATTCTTCTCTCGTCAGCGTGCCCGGGTTGAGGTGCGGCAGAAGACGGGTCTCGTCCCGGACGAGCGCTGCGACATAGGCGAGATAATCGACCGTGCTTTCAAAGCCGAGGGCATCGAGCGCATCGCGGGCGGCCTGGTAGCGCAGCTCCGGTTTTTCTCCGAGTGTGAACAGGGCTTCGTGACAGCCTGCTTGCTCGCCCTGTCTGGCAATTTCCAGTACTTCTTCGGGAGATAGGTAGACCTTCTGACCTGAGCGTAGGGGTTTGGCGAAGGTGCAGTAGTGGCAGACATCCCGGCAAGCCTTGGTTAGCGGGATAAAGACCTTCGGGGAATAAGTCACGATGTGGCCACGGACCGCATCGCGCCGTGCTCTTGCCTGCATCATCAGGGTGGCGATGTTTTTTTCTGCTATTAAGGCGTCGAGATCGGAGGGGGAGCCGTTCATGATACCTCCTTGAATGCGTCGATCTTGCCGAGGCCAGCGGAAGATAGCAGACGGGATGTGTGGCTGCCTGCGCACTGGCTCAAAATACGGTGCAGATCTTTCGGCTGGTCGAAATCGACGGCAATGCGGGGCAGGTCCAGTGTTTCAGGTTTCCAGCCCTGGTCTCGCGCCAGTTGTAAATGACGGTCAAAACTCTGCGGACCGAACGCGTAGGGTAGATACACTTCGGGGCCTGTCAGCAACGCATTGGTCCCGTCCCTGTCGTATGCCGGGACTATGACGACAGATGCAGGCAAATTGCCCGACTTAAGGATCAGGTCGATGTCTTGCGGCTGAACGGCTGGAAGGTCAGCGGGAAGCACAAGCACGCTTGTTGGTCCGGTCTGGCCTGTCAGGTCATCGCGGCCGTCGGCGAGGGCGCCATTCAGGTCGACTGCCCTGTCATCCAGGATCAAGGCGCCGTGGTCTTTGCCGATCCGGCCCGCGATGGGGTCAGAGGTGACTAGGGCAACGCCATCCAGGGCTTTGACCTTGCAGACAGCCGCAAGTGTATCGCGCAGCATCGCTTCGGCCAGAGCGGCACGCGTGTTGGCATCCAGCAGTCCGGAAAGCCTGGTTTTCGCTTCCGTGAAACGTTTGACCGGAATGAGGGCCCAGGTTGTCATGGCGAGAGCCTGTTGCTTAGAGACCGGGCAAAGTCCAATGCTGCCTTGGCAAGGCGGCGTTTGGAATGCATGTCTGACATCAATGTGTCGGCAGCCCTGACGGCAAGGCCATCTCCAATAGCGTTGAACTCCGGTGCCTGTTCCGCGTCTTGTTCATCGATAATGTAACCGTCGAAAAGGTCAGCATGAAGGCCTGCTACGGCGGCAGCTGTCACTGGCAATCCAAAACCCTGCATCATGGTGGCCGTCGGCCCCTTGATCGCTTTGCCGCCGATCACCGGGGTTATGCCGATAACCGGGGCAGGACTGTCGATCAGGGCTCGCCTCATTCCGGGAACAGCAAGGATCGGAGCGATGGAAAGATAGGGGTTGGAGGGGCATACGATGATCGCAGCCAGGTCCGGATCGTTTAGGGCCGCTGTTACTTCCGGGGTCATCCTGGCATTCTCAGCGCCCCGGAAGACGACTTCTGTCACTCTGGGCTCGGCTCTTTTTGCGACGAACCAGTCATGAAAATCGTAGTCTCCATCCGTGCATCGAAGCTGGGTCGATACCGGGGCATCGCACATGGGAAGAAAGGTTGTCTCCAGGTCAAATGACCGGGCAAAATCGGCGGTGATGTCGGTCAGGCGGTCGCCTCGGGCAAGCCGCATGGCCCGCAGAAGGTTGGTGCCAAGGTCTTTGTCGCCAATATTGAACCAGATATCTTCACCAAGTTCACGCATGGCATTCATGGCATTCCATGTTTCTTCCTTGCGACCCCATCCTCTTTCAAGGTCGGCGCGTCCGGACAAGGTGTAGAGCTGCGTGTCTATGTCGGGAGAGACGAAAAGGCCGTAATGATTGGAATCATCACCGGTGTTGACGATGACGGTCAGGTCGCAAGGGTTCATCACCGCGGCGAGCCCTTGCGAAAGCTTGGCGCCGCCGACACCTCCTGAAATCGCGATGATCTTGCCTTCGCTCACCTGCTGCCTCAAGCTTCCATGTTATAATATTAGCCAATCTGACGGAATTGCTCCGCAAGAAACCCTGACCTCCCGTTGGGCTGGTTGGCGGGAGAACAAATCGTCTGCTTGAAGATTGCCTCATTTTTGGCTTTGATCAAGGAGTTGGCAAAAATTTTTTATCAAATGGTCAAAAATAGTTGACGGCGGCCCTGGTTCGCTGGAAATTTCAGTCATGATAAATGTGCTTCAGGTGGCGGGCCTGGCATGCAACCAAGGGGAACACCGCAATGGAATTTGGAATTTGCTTCAAGGGGTTTGTGGAGCCGGATCGCGCCAAGGCACTTGTGCGGCAGGCGGAGAACGCTGGCTTCACCTATTGCTGGTTCTATGACAGCCATATTCTCTGGCGCGACAGTTATGTCGCAATGGCCATGTGCATGGAACACACGAAAAACATGCGCTTCGGTCCGTGTGTCACCAACCCGAACAGCCGGGACTGGTCAGTCGCGGCCAGTCTTTTCGGGTCGCTCGCCAAGCAGTCGGGTGATCGTTTTGACATCGGTATCGGCCGGGGCGACAGCGCGGTGCGTGTGATGGGCAAGAAACCTGCGACCTTGAAGAGGCTCGAGGAATTCACTGATGTCATGCGCAAACTGATCAAGGGCGAGGAGGCTCAATACGGTGACTGCCCCGAGCCGGTGCAATTCCCCTGGGCTGTCGGTCACGAGCCGCCGATGTGGATTGCGGCTTATGGCCCCAAAGCACTGGCAACAGCGGGCCGTGTTGGGGATGGCCTGATCCTGCAGATCG
>JBNKOQ010000236.1:0-5892 GCA_050294735.1 Roseibium sp.
ATGAAGTATCTAGAGTTCTTCGAAAATGCCGTATCTTCCCTTAAGGAAGAAAAGCGCTACCGTATCTTTGCCGATCTTGAACGGCAGGCCGGTAAATTTCCGCGAGCCATCTGGCGGGCTGACAATGGGCTGGAACGAGAAATTCTGGTCTGGTGCTCCAACGACTATCTCGGTATGGGGCAGAATCCAACGGTCATCTCCGCCCTGACTGAGGCTGCCGAAAAGATGGGCGCAGGTGCTGGTGGCACGCGCAACATCTCCGGGACAAACCACCCCCTGGTCCAGCTGGAGCAAGAGCTCGCCGACCTCCATGGCAAGGATGCCGCGCTGGTCTTCACGTCCGGTTTTGTTTCGAATGAAGCAGCCATTTCCACGATTGCGAAGCTACTGCCGGATTGTCTGATCCTCTCGGATCAGCTCAACCATGCGTCCATGATCGCGGGGGTGCGGGGCTCAGGTACGGCCAAGCAGGTCTGGCGGCATAACGACCTGGACCACCTGGAAGAGCTTCTCAAGGCTGCGGGAAATGAGCGGGCCAAGCTGATCGTTTTCGAATCGGTCTATTCGATGGACGGCGATGTCGCTCCCATCGAACAGATCGCCGATCTGGCCGATAAATACAACGCAATGACCTACATTGACGAAGTTCATGCAGTTGGCATGTACGGCGAGCGTGGAGCCGGCATTTGCGAGCGCGATGGGGTTATGGACCGCATCGATGTCATCGAAGGCACAATGGCAAAAGCCTTTGGCGTCATGGGCGGCTACATCACGGCCAGCCAGACCATCGTCGACGCGGTCCGGTCCTACGCGCCCGGCTTTATCTTCACCACTGCCCTGCCCCCGAGCTTGACAGCAGCGGCCTGTGCTTCAATCCGCCACCTCAAAACTTCGCAGAGCGAGCGTCAGGCGCATCAGCGCCAAGCCCAACGGACGAAAGATGCCTTAAAGGCAGCCGGTCTGCCGGTCATGCCGTCCGAAACCCATATCGTCCCAGTGCTCGTCGCAAATCCGGACCTTTGCAAAAAGGCCAGTGACATGCTGCTGGACAAGCATGGTGTTTACATCCAGCCGATCAACTATCCGACGGTTCCCCGGGGAACGGAGAGACTTCGCATCACGCCGACGCCGCTGCATGACGATAGCCTAATCGAAGATCTGTGTGCTGCTCTGACGGACGTGTGGAATGTGCTTGGGCTTCCCAAGGGAACGGTAGACGCGAATTGCAATATCGTTGATGCCAATGGCAATTTGGCTCAGGCGATTTACCCGGCTGCGGGCGGATAGGCGCAAGATCTAAAATACCGATCGAAAAGTTCATACATTGGTAAAGTTGCGGAGCATTAACACAATCCGCAGCTTCTTCTTAACGCGAATTTCAAGGCTTTCGGGCAATCTCGCCCGTGAACCGACAAGGCTTTTGCATTGCATTCGCCGCTGCGTCTGAAGGTAACCAATGCGCCAGAGAGAACTGACACACAAAGATAGCAAACCGCTGTCCCTGGCCGGCTACACCGCCGAAACCCGCCCTGTGCAGCCTTCCTCCTGGCGTGAGAACGTCCTTCTGGTCTCGGGGCTAGGCCTGGTCGTTCTGGCCCTCAGCATGGTTTTGACAACGGTTCTGAGCTAGAAACCCGTCTCAAACCATTTTGATCCGGCACCCCGTAATGTCCTTATTTGGACGTCTTGCCGTCTGATGCCTCTAGGTCATCATCGTCCAGAATGCGCCATTTGGCACCTTCAAGGTCATCATATTGACCGGATTTCAACGACCAGAGAAAACCGGCAAGTCCAAGTCCGCCCAGAAACAAGGCAATCGGGATCAAATAAATCAGCACATCCATTAACGTGACTCCGGCCGTATCAATGATGAACCGCCCCAGCGCAAGCGCAGGGCATTCGCGGTAACCGCGATCGATGAAGCTGACATGGCCACGGCCGCCATCAGAGGCGTCACGAAACCGGCAACGGCAACCGGAACGGCAACCACATTGTATAACGCGGACAGCCAGAGATTTTGCTCAATGGCCCGCCGGGCGCGCTTCGAAATCTGGAGTGCATCAATGACAGGCTGCAGCCGGTCTCCCAGAAAGACTGCATCTGCTGCCGCTTGAGACAAATGCACAGCCGTGACCGGCGAAAGTGAAACATACGCGCCAGCCAAAGCTGGCGCATCATTCAGGCCATCACCGACCATCAGGACTTTCCGTCCCGCTGACTTCAACTCTTCCAGATAGGCAATCTTGTCGGCGGGCTTCATCCCCGCCTTCCAGGCTGAGAGGTTTAATTCCTCGGCTACGGCTCTCACGGCCCCCTCCCGGTCTCCGGAGAGAATTTCCAACCGGTATCCCGCATCAGACAGACGGGAAATCACCTCCGCGGCATCCGCACGCAAGGTTTGCCTGAGCGGCAGCAGGACCGCGGGCTCGGAACCATGCTTCACAGCAAGGATCGAAGATCCAGGATACCAGGCCAGAACGGCTTCGACATCAGCGTCCTCGACACCGCAGAAGGCCGGGCTGCCAAGACGAAGAGACTTTCCGCCGACCATTGTCTCGACCCCTGCTCCCGGTGTTTCTATAACCGTTTCGAACGGAACCAGCGCTCCGCAAGCCTTAACAAGGGCCATGGAAAGCGGGTGCCGGCTGGAAAGCGCCAGGCGCCCGGCCATATTGAGGAGTTCCTCCGGCAAGGCAGTTCCTTCAACCAGAACCGGCTCCGCAGTTGTCAAGGTTCCCGTCTTGTCGAAGACAATGGTATCTGCATCGGACAAACGTTCGATGGCGTCGCCGGAATTCAGCAACACACCCGAACGGAACAGCTGACCTGACGCAACAACCTGAACCGCTGGCACCGCCAGACCGAGTGCACAGGGGCAAGTAATGATCAGGACCGAGATTGCGATCACCAGAGCCGGTTGCCATTCCAGCCCCAACGCCAGCCAGCCTACAAAGGTCAGCGCTGCGGCGCCATGAACCAGCGGCGCGTAAAGGCGGGCAGCCCGGTCTGCCAGTTGAACATATAGGGACTTGGATTGGACCGCCGTTTCCAGCAACCGGTTGACTTCATCCAGAAGGGTCGCTCCCGACGCTGCGCTGACCCGGATTTTCAAGCTCCCCTCACCGTTCAGTGTTCCGGCATAAACGCGGATGCCCTTACCGACCTGTTGAAGCACGGTCTCGCCGGTGACCAGGCTCTGGTCGATTTCCGAATGACCTTCCTCGATCACGCCATCTATGGGAATCCGGTCGCCAGACATGACCAGCACAAGATCCCCTGTTCCGATTTTGGACAGCGGCACCTCACGCACCGACCCGTCCGACGCAATGCGGGCGGCAACTTCCGCCTTCAAGGCGGCAATATTCTCGGCAAAGGACCGTGTCCGCCCCCGCATATTGTGATCCAGATAGCGCCCGACCAGCAGGAAGAACAGCAACATGACGGCGGATTCAAAATAGGCCTGATGCTGATGCTGGATGGTCTGGATCAGCGACAATGACACGGCCATCGTCACACCGATCACAATGGGCACATCCATATTCAACCGGCCCGCAGCCAAGGCCCGGATGGCGCTTTGGTAGAATGGCCGGCCTGCATAGGCCACAGTTGGCAGAGCAATCAATGCCGAGAGCCAATGAAAAAAGTCGCGGGTTTCCGGAGTGATATCAGTGGCGTTGCCCGACCAGACGGAGATCGATAGCAGCATGATGTTCATGCCGGCAAAACCCGCAACGGCCATGGCACGCAGCAAGGTTTTTCCCGTTTGATCCTGCCGGTCCTTCTGGCTTGCCGGATCGAAAGGGTGAGCTAAGTAGCCCAGGCGAGCGAGCTCCGCGACAATCTCGCCTGCGCCGGTTTCTTCCTTGTCCCAGTCAACGGCGAGCCGCTGGCTGGTGAGATTCACCCTGGCCTTGCGGATCCCGGGAAGACGGGACAGGCCTCGTTCGATTTCACCCATGCAGGCCGCGCAGGTAATTCCCTCGACGGCCAGGTCCATATGCACCGCACCTTCGTCTGCCGGTGTGACAAATGCCTCCCAATCACGCTCCAGAACGGTCATGGGCCTTCACCTCACTCACCCAGGAACAACCGGTTCTCAGAGCGGAAGAGCCGTTCATTCGCGCTTTCCGCTTCCAGAACCAGATTCCAGTTTCCGGCACTCAGGCCACCGGCATTGCCGGTGTAAACGCCGCTTTCGCCTTCCGTCATGTCGATCTCAACATCCTGCCCTTCATGAATCGGATGTTTGAGCAGTGCGACAAAGGAGAGCCCCGTGAGAGGAGCTCCCAGTTTGTCGCGGGCCTCGACCTTGATCGAAGCCGTTCCATCATGAGCCCGCTCCAGCTTGGCTTCGACATCCCAAGCTCGTTCCGCCTGAGCGCGGGCCACTGCGATTTCCTGATTGTAAACTTGCCCGGCATGATAGGAACTTTCGACTACGACGCCCGGAAAGGTTCCGAGCGCCAGCCATATGAACACCCCGTTGGCCGCAAAGATTACAGCGAAAAAGCCTAAGAGCCAGAAGAGCACTGTCCATCCCGTGAAAGGTTTCCCTTTCGGAGAAGACCCGTTGCCTGAATGCGTCATGGCCATGAAAGTCTCCTAAGGGGCCTTAAAGTAATCATCGGCTGTCACAACCTCTCCCATGACAGATTCGGTCAGGCGGAAGACGATGTCCGTACTCTTCGGCATCTTCACATCCGCAGGCGATGTCACAAGGACACGAACCTCGCGTGTGGTGTCCGGGCCAACCTTGATGATCGGGCGACCAGCAAAAGTGGTATCGATGCCAACCGCCTCAACCTTGGTATCGGGCGGCATGCCCTCGACATGCAACATGAAACTACGCGGATGAGTACGCTTGTTCAAAAGACGCACCGTGTAGCCGTTCCGGACGGATCCATCGCTTTGTGTCACAAAGATCGGATTGCGGTCATGCAGCACATTGATACCGGCAAAGTCACGGGTCAACAGCGCATAGAGCATGATGGCTCCGACAACGGCAATGACAGCCGCATAGACAACCGTGCGGACGCGGACAATTTCGTAAACCGGGTCTTTGCCTTCGATACGGCGCTGGATGTTCTCATCCGTGTCATAGCCGATGAGACCCGTTGGCTTGCCAACCTTAGTCATGACGTTATCGCAAGCATCGATGCATAGCCCGCACTGGATGCAGTCAAGTTGCAGTCCCTTGCGAATGTCGACACCCGTCGGACAGACATGGAAACATTGATGGCAGTCGACACAGTCTCCTGCGGGCAGACCTTTCAGTTCGAGCGCCTTGTTCTGCTTGAGTGACCCGCGCGGCTCTCCCCGATCCCACTTGTAGGTGACGTTGAGGGCCTTTTCATCTGTCAGCGCCGCCTGAATACGCGGCCATGGGCACATGTAGATGCAAACTTGCTCCCGCATGAAGCCAGCCAGCAAGTAGGTGGTCGTCGTCAGAATACCAATCCAGAGATAGGCGCTCCAAGGAGCCTGGAACGTTGCCAGTTCATAAACAAGCGTCGGTGCATCGGAAAAGTAGAGAACCCATGCGCCGCCGGTCCACCAGGCAATCATCAGCCACAAAAAGTGTTTCGCGGCACGACGGGCGATCTTGTTCGCTGTCCATGGCTGGCGATCCAGAGCCATGCGGGCACGCCGGTCGCCCTCGACCTTCCTTTCCACAAAGAGGAAGAGGTCCGTCCAGACTGTTTGAGGACAAAGATAACCGCACCACAGACGGCCCGCGACAGCATTCATCAGGAACAGCGCCACAGCCGCGATGATCAGCAGCCCCGTGATGTAATAGACTTCCTGCGGCCAGATCTCGATGAAGAAGAAATATCCGCGTTTGGCCGTCATATCGATCAGAACCGCCTGATCAGGCGCATTCGGACCGCGGTC
>JBNKOQ010000237.1:0-5892 GCA_050294735.1 Roseibium sp.
TTTTCATGATTTCAGCCTGTATCGCCGTCCCGGTCTGAGCTTGGGACGTAGCCGCAAATGCGGTTGCGATCGCGGTCGAATCCATAGAAACCTCCAGTTGAGGCCACTATACTGGGTTAATATCCGTTAACGCGGGATTAACAAGCCCTTGATCAAACACATAAATAGCCAACCTAACAGAGATTTTTCCGGCGGATTTTCCCCGAAGCCGTTCGCGGCAACGATTTGAGAAACCGGTAAGCCTTGGGCCTCTTGTATTCGGCAAGCCGTTCCGCTGCCCATTCAGCCAAGGCCACGTCATCGGTGAATCCCGGTCTCGCCGCGACAACGAATGCTGTAATGAGACTGACCCCGGGCCGCATCTCCAATGCGGTCACCGCAACTTCCGCCACATCCGGATGGCCTCCAAGGCAACGTTCCACTTCTTCCGGTGCCACCCGGTAGCCGAAAGCATTCATAAGATCGTCCGCCCGGCCTTCATACCAGTAGTAGCCATCTGCATCCTGCCGCGCCCGGTCGCCGGTCAAAAACCATCCCGAGCGGAAAGCAGCTTCGGTTTCCTCAGGGCGGTTCCAATACCCGATCATCAGTCCGGGTTCGCTCTCGTGAATGGCAAGAAGGCCTGTTTCCCCGGCTGGCGCAAAAGACCCGTCTTCACTCTGCTCGCTTAATATCGCAACCTTCCGGCCCTGCTGCGGTTTCCCTGGAGAACCGGGGCGAGTGGGCACATCGGGGCCACTTGAAATATAGGTGGAGATCTCGCTCATCCCGAGAGCCTCATAGAGCGGACGCTCTGTTCTGGTGATCCAGGCATGGTGCAGATCTGCCGGCAAGGCTTCGCCAGCGGTCAAACCATGGCGCAACGCCGGAAAAGAGGCGGATGACACATCGCCGTATTTCAAAATCCGCCGATAAAGACTGGGAACAGCGGCAAAAAGGGTCGCATTGCAGGATTCAATCAGGCCCGGCCAAACGTCCGGATCCCGCGGCCCGTCGTATACGATACTCGTCGCACCGTTTGCCCAGGGGTCCATGAGCCCAACCCCAAGTGTATAGGTCCAGTTGAACGCTCCCGCATGCAACAAACGGTCGGATGGTCTGATGCCAGACCACCCACGGTACATCGGCGCCCGCCCCGAGGCAGCCCTTTGCGCATGCAACACACCTTTCGGCGAACCGCTTGTACCAGACGTATAGATGAGAAAAGCCGGATCATCCGGATCGGTTTGCGCATAGAGGCCCGCTGGACCCGCTTTCATGCGGGAAATATCCTCCGGACCGATCAAAAGCGGAGAGCTTCCCGGCAGCGCCACTGCGCCATCGTGAATAACCGCTGCAGCTCCACTGTCCTGAAGAATACCGTCCGCTTCCGGTGCGGTCAGCATTTCCGAGGTTGGGATTGGCACGAAACCGCCCGCAATCGCCCCGAAATAAATCAAAGGAAAATCACTGGAGTGGCCCAGCCGGAGCAGAATCCTGTCGAACCGCTTCAGGCCAAGTGCCTGAAGACCCGCGGCCACACGAAGAACCATGTCCTCGATCTCGCCGTAGGTCCAGCGCTCCAGCACTGCACCACCTTCTCCCACCACTTCCAACGCCACGGCCTTTGGATCGGGGTTGGCGTGTGTCAGACAGTAGCGGGTAAGATTCATCGACAGGGAAGATTTAACGGGTTGGAACCGGTGTATCGCCGCGATAATCGTAGAAACCACGCTGGGTCTTGCGGCCAAGCCAGCCAGCCTCAACATATTTCACGAGCAGTGGGCACGGGCGGTACTTGCTGTCTGCCAGCCCTTCGTAGAGCACCTGCATGATCGACAGACAGGTGTCGAGCCCAATGAAATCGGCCAGCTGCAGCGGACCCATCGGATGGTTGGCCCCGAGGCGCATGGCGACATCAATCGATTCAACCGATCCAACCCCTTCATAAAGGGTGTAAATCGCCTCATTGATCATCGGCAGCAGAATACGGTTGACCATGAAGGCCGGAAAATCTTCCGCGACAGCGACGGTCTTGCCAATTGTCTTCACAAAGGCCTTCGCTGCTTCGAAGGTCTCATCTTCGGTCGCAATACCGCGAACCAGTTCGACCAGTTCCATCAGCGGCACAGGATTCATGAAATGAATGCCGATGAACCGTTCGGGCCGGTCAGTGGTCGCTGCCAGACGCGTAATCGATATGGATGACGTGTTGGTGGCCAGCATGGCCTCCGGCTTCAGGATCGGGCACAGCTGCGAAAAGATCTTGCGCTTGACCTGCTCGTTCTCGACCGCCGATTCAATCACCAGATCGACATCCGCCAGAAGGTCCAAATCGGCTGCCGGGCTGATGCGGGCCAGCGCCGCTGCACGGGCCTCCTCGGTGATCTGTCCTTTGTGGACCTGCTTGGCCATATTGCCATTGATCGACGCAAGGCCTGACTCGATGCGATCCATCGATAGGTCGCTTAAGGCAACATCAAAGCCGGCGATTGCGCATACATGTGCAATTCCGCTGCCCATCTGGCCAGAGCCAATCACGCCTATTTTCTTGATTTCGACCACCATCGTCCAATCCGATCCTTGAGTAACGATCCCTGCGATCGTCCTGCCAAAGACATTTTTGGCAAGTCTGATGCGGGACGGCAAGAACCCAGGGGCGGAAATCTGTCCTGCCGCCCCCGGGGGAATTCGTCTTAAAGCCCTGAGGCTTTATTCAACAGCGGCTTTCAAGTCCGGCAGGACTTCGAACAAATCCGCAACCAGACCATAGTCCGCAACCTGGAAGATAGGAGCTTCCTCGTCCTTGTTGATCGCAACAATGACCTTGGAATCTTTCATCCCGGCGAGGTGCTGGATGGCACCGGAGATGCCGCAAGCGATATAAAGATCCGGAGCAACCACCTTACCGGTCTGACCAACCTGCCAGTCGTTCGGAGCATAACCCGCATCGACAGCCGCACGGGACGCGCCAACGGCAGCCCCAAGTGCATCGGCCACCGGCATGATCACTTCCTGGAATTTTTCTTCCGAACCGAGGGCGCGGCCACCAGAAATGATGATCTTGGCAGACGTCAATTCAGGACGGTCGGACTTGGAAAGCTCTTCACCGGCAAACTCGGAAAGACCCGCAGCCGCAGGAACGGCAACATCCTCGACGGAGGCAGAGCCACCTTCTTCTGCCGCAGCAAAAGTTGATGTCCGGACAGTGATCACCTTTTTCGGATCGCCGGACTTGACCGTCTGAATGGCGTTTCCGGCATAGATCGGACGCTCGAAAGTCTCGGCATCGATCACTGCGGTGACATCGGATATCTGCATCACATCCAGCAAAGCAGCAACCCGCGGCAGGATATTCTTGCCGTTGGCGGTTGCCGGAGCAAGGATCGCATCATAATTGGCAGCAAGCTCGACGATGAGCGCAGACATCGACTCTGCAAGCTGATGCTCAAGTTCTGCATTGTCGGCAACCAGCACCTTGGCAACGCCGCTCAGTTTCGCAGCAGCATCGGCAACCGGCTTCACGTCCTTGCCGGCAACCAGCACATGAACGTCGGAACCGAGGGCAACAGCGGCGGTAAGGGCCTTGGCGGTGGCGTCGCTCAGAGCGCCGCCGGCATGTTCGGCCACAAGAAGTGTCGTCATGGAATAGTGTTCCTCCTGCGACGGGTCCTTAAAGGACGCCAGCCTCATTCTTCAGCTTATCGACCAGTTCGGCAATGGAACCGACTTTGACACCGGCCTGACGGGCAGCCGGCTCGGTCGTCGACACGACAGTCAGACGCGGGGTGATATCAACGCCGAAGTCGTCCGGGGTCTTCTCATCAATCGGCTTTTTCTTCGCCTTCATGATGTTTGGCAGAGACGCATAACGCGGCTCGTTCAGGCGCAGATCCGTTGTCACAACAGCCGGAAGCTTGAGCTTGATGGTCTGCAGACCGCCATCGACTTCACGTGTAACATCCACAGTGCTGTCCCCAAGATCGACCTTGGAAGCAAATGTGCCCTGGGACCAGCCCAGCAGAGCTGCCAGCATCTGGCCGGTCTGATTGCAATCATCATCGATGGCCTGTTTGCCGACGATCACCAGCCCTGGCTCTTCCGCCTCGACAATACCCTTCAGAATCTTAGCAACGGCCAGCGGCTCGGTTGTCTCGTCGGTCTTGACCAGAATGCCACGGTCAGCACCCATAGCAAGGCCCGTGCGCAGAGTTTCCGTCGCCTGCTGCGGCCCAACCGAAACCACGATCACTTCGGTCGCCTTGCCGGCTTCCTTCAAACGCAGGGCTTCTTCGACCGAAATCTCGTCAAACGGGTTCATCGACATCTTGACGTTGGCAAGATCGACACCTGACCCATCCGGCTTCACCCGGACCTTTACATTGTAGTCAATGACCCGCTTCACGGGCACCAAGATTTTCATAAGGTATAACCTCCGACTGGGCAGCAATTATGCCGCACCGCACATCTGGCTTCGCCAACAAACAGCTGGGTGGACTAAATGGCAGTATTCAGCCAATTCCAGCAAGTTCTGCGGGACGGTAAAGATAGCGCCTTCCCGTGTCAACGATGGCGCAGCGGAACTTGAAAGAATTGCCAGAACAGGGGAATGACCTTCTGACAAAAGGGAATAGGAGCCCTATCAAATTTGCCGGTCAAACAACAACACTCCCGGCCGGCGCAGGACCAGTACAAGCAGCACACCTGCAATCATTCCGCCGATATGAGCCGACCAGGCAACATTGCCGCTTTCGGAAAACAGGGCATTGAAAATCTGGTAGAGCACCCAGGCGCCAAGCACCCATTGTGCTGACAGCCGCAAGGGAATCCGGCCAAGAGCCAGGATCCAGACCTTTACCTTCGGATGCAGCATCAAATAGGCCGCGACCACCCCGGCCACTCCGCCAGACGCTCCGACAAGCGGCACATCGGAACCGAAATTCGCCAAGAGATAAGCCAACCCGCCTGCCGCCGCGCAGGTCAGATAAAAGACCAGATACTTTATATGACCGAGGGCATCTTCGACGTTATCGCCGAACACCCAGAGAAACAGCATGTTGCCGGCCAGATGCATAAAACTGCCATGCATGAAGGCATAGGTGATAATGGTCGCCCCTTCCGGCACGGTTTGCAGTTCAGGACTCAAATCCTTGATATCGAAAAACACCGACGGGATCAGGCCAAAGGAATAGGCCGAAGCGCTCGCGGCATCACCAAAACCCGCATTCTGCATCAGCAGAAACACGGCAACATTGGCCAAAATCAGCCCCCAGGTCACAACCGGGCGCAGCACATGTTTCAGGCCATTATGATCGTGCAGGGGGATGAACATCTGTCAGCTCCGGATCTCCGCTGGACCCATCAACGGTTTTGACCGGGAACCCATAGCACATCACCATCGCCCCTGGCATTCAGGAAGCGTGAGGCGACAAAGAAGAAATCCGACAGGCGGTTCATGTAGCGGATGGCCGAACCGCTGACTTTTTCCCGGCCGGCAAGATCAACCATCAACCGTTCGGCGCGGCGGGATACGGTGCGGGCCACATGCAAATGGGCCGAGGCCGCGCTGCCGCCCGGCAGCACGAACGACCGGAGCGGGGTCAATTCCGAATTGAATGTGTCGATGGCCTGTTCCAACGCGGACACCTGCCCGTCGGTGATCCGCAGCGGTTCGTAACCGAGATCCTCACCGGTATCAGGGGTCGCGAGATCCGCACCCAGGTCGAAAAGATCGTTTTGTATGCGTCCAAGAACAACATCAAGCTCCGGCGCATCTTCCGCCGTATGAAGCCGGACAATACCCAGAACCGCGTTGGTTTCATCAACTGTGCCGTAAGCCTCGACACGCAGATCGTTCTTCGGCCGGCGCTCGCCTGAGCCCAGCGCCGTCGTGCCGTCATCTCCGGTTTTCGT
>JBNKOQ010000238.1:0-5883 GCA_050294735.1 Roseibium sp.
ATCGTTGAGGGCCCGCTGGCCTGGGGCATCTATGCCACCACGACCCTGCATGTGGCAAAGATTCCGGTGATGCGCATCCGCAACTATTTCCTGCTCATGCCACGCCAGGTTGATATCCATGCGCGTTTCACGCTGCCGTTGGTCGCCAAGACGGTGCTGCAGAATCCGAGTATTTCCATGTCGCTGGATGGCAACCAGCTCTACGGCGGCAAGCTGGTCGCCTGTGTTCCGCCGTCCGAGATCTTCAGCCGCGAGCCGGAGGATCCGCGTATCCGCTCGTTCCTGCAAACCTATCGGGAGCGGAACGTGGTCTGACAGTCCCTTCGGCTGAATTTCCTGTTGCTACTTCACGGCGCAGATCGCGTATCTGTGCTGTGTCGCGCGTTCCAGACTTTTCAGGAAGCTGAAGTTTTTCGCCTGAGAGCGATTGATCGCGCGCATGTTGGTGTCCAGCACGACAGATGAAAAGCCGGCCTCTTTCAAAAGCTCCATGACAGCCTCCGCCCGCGCGCCTTTTGAGAAATAAACCCGGGAGAGAATGCTGCGGTGGGTTTCCATCATCTCGGCGGATTTGCCTGCCTGAGAAGCGCTCCCGCCGAGACCGAGAAGCTTGGCGATTTTACCGGCGATCGCCACCAGTTTTGCCGCCGGGCTTGGATTGACGAAATCCCCGTCGACGATCAGGAGCTTGCCACCAGGTTTAAGCACTCTGTGCCACTCCAGAAAGGCAGCTTTCGGATCAACCAAAGTCCAGACCAGATGCCGGCAGGTGATCACGTCATAGGTCCCATCCGGCTCCAGTGTGCGTTCGGCATCGCCCATGACGAACCGGATCGAGCGCCCGCGCTGTTTGGCCTTTGCCCGCGCCCGCTCCAGCATCGGTTCTGCCCAATCCATGCCAGTCACCTGGAACCCCAGATCGTCCAGCAGGTGGGAGACAACACCGGTTCCGGATGCGAGATCCAAAGTGGCACGTTTCGAACCATCACCCAGATGACGTTTCAACAGATTCTGCCAGGCTTGCTTCTCGTCCTCGGAAAAAATTTCATGCCCGGGTTGCGTGTCGAATGTTTCGGCGCGTTTGCCCCAATAGTCTTTGATTTCCTCTCGCAAATCGTAATTCGAAAGGGTCGCGGTGTCAGTCATGTAAGGCTTCGCCTGCTGTGATTGGAATGGTTCCAAAAGATATAACTTGACTGAGATAGTCAAGAAAAATAATCCATAAATAGGAGTTAAAAACTCCACAATTAATCCTGACAGCTATGTCTTGAGGACAAGATGAAAAAATTTAGGGAATTCGGGGCTTTTCTGCTGATCGGCGCGGCCTTGGCGCCAGCTGCCCACGCCGCTGAAACGGTCACCATCACGGACATCACCGGCCGGAATGTCGACGTTCAGGTGCCGGTTGAAAAGGTTATTTTGGGCGAAGGGCGTCAAATTTATTTCACAGCGGCTCTTGATACGGAAGCTCCGTTCAAACGCGTTGTTGGCTGGCGCGATGACTTCGAAAAAGCCGATAATGACGGCTACCATCAATACCTCGAAAAATTCCCGCAAATGGAAAAGCTTCCGACCTTCGGCGGCATGAAGAACGGAACCTTCGATGTCGAGCAGGCCGTTGCGCTGAACCCGGATGTCATCATCCTGAATCTGGATGCCAAGACCGCCACCGAAGATGGCGGCTATACGGAGAAGCTCGCCAAGGTCGGAATTCCGATCGTTTACGTCGACTTCCGCGACAAGCCGATGGAAAACACCGAAACGTCGATGCGGATCATCGGCAAGCTTTACGGCAAGGAGGCCCGCGCGGAAGACTTCATCAAGTTCCGTGCCGAACAGATCGCCCTGGTCACGGACAAGCTGGCTAAGCAGACGGACTTGAAACGGCCGGTTGTTTTCATGGAACGGGCCGGCGGTTATTCGGAAGATTGCTGTATGTCGTTCGGCAGCGAAAACTTTGGCAAAATGGTCGAGATCGCGGGTGGCATCAATATGGCGTCTGATATTATTCCGGGCACCTTTGGCACGGTGAACCCGGAGCAGATCATCGCCTCCGATCCGGACCAGGTTATTGTGACCGGTGCCAATTGGGAACTTTACGTTCCTGGTGGCAACTGGGTTGGCGTCGGATCCGGTGCAGACCCTGAAGTCACCTCCGAAAAACTTGCCAACTTGATGAAGAGGCCAGGTTTTACGAATATCAAGGCGGCGAAGAACAACAACGTTCATGCCATCTGGCACCAGTTCTACAACAGCCCGTATCAGTTCGTCGCCATCCAGCAGATCGCGAAATGGCTGCACCCAGATTTGTTCAAGGATATCGACCCGGATGCGACCTTCAAGGAGCTCCATGACCGGTTCCTGCCGGTAGACTATCGTCCGGGCTACTTCGTTTCGCTGAAGTCGGATGGCTGACATGGCAGTGGCGGACACAGTTCCGGCCGGGGCAGGGCGTGGTGCATACCGCGCCCTTGCCTCCAGGCGCATTCTTCTCATTGTCGGCCTTTTGTTCGCGCTGGCCGTCAGCATTTCCTGTGATCTGGCGCTGGGGCCGGCGCGTTACGCCTTGAGTGACGTCCTGGCAACACTTGCTTATCCGTCCGCTGCCGACGTTCAGATGCGGGTCGTTGTCTGGGATATCCGGATGCCGATCGCCCTGATGGCGGTTACGGTCGGCGGCTGCCTGTCGCTCGCCGGTGCGCAGATGCAAACAATCCTGGCGAATCCGCTTGCAAGCCCCTTTACCCTGGGCATTTCAGCGGCTGCCGGTTTCGGGGCCGCGCTCGGGCTGGTTGCGGGGGTCGCCATATTTCCGGCGGCTGTTCAATACATGGTTCCAGTCAACGCCTTTATCATGGCAATGGCGGCCTCCCTGTTCATCTACGGTTTCTCGACATTTCGGGGTGTGAGCGTCCAGACAATTGTTCTGCTCGGCATTGCTCTGGTCTTTACCTTTAATGCCTTGCTGTCCTTGCTTGAGTATCTGGCTTCGGAACAGGCGTTGGCCGCTGTGGTCTTCTGGACCATGGGCTCCCTGACCAAGGCGACCTGGGCCAAGGTCTATGTTACCGGCGCTGTTTTGGTTGTCTGTGTTCCGTTTTTCGCCCGGCACTCCTGGGCGCTTACAGCGCTGCGCCTTGGCGACGACAAGGCAGCGAGCTTCGGGGTCAACATCCGCTCGTTGCGGCTGAAAACACTGCTTGCGGTCAGTCTGCTGGCGGCAATCCCCGTATCCTTCGTTGGAACCATTGGCTTTGTCGGCCTCGTCGGACCGCATATCGCACGCATGCTGGTGGGGGAAGATCAGCGTTTCTTCCTGCCGGCCGCGATTCTTTGCGGCTCGCTGATGTTGTCCGCCACATCGGTCCTGTCAAAATTGATCCTGCCAGGCGCGATCCTGCCGATAGGTGTGATCACGGCGCTGGTCGGTGTTCCGTTCTTCTTTGCGCTGATTTTCGCTGATCGGAGAAATGCATGGTAACCCTGCAACTGAGTGATATAGGGGCGAAATACGGCTCGAACCTGCTGGTGGAGGGGGTTTCCTCACCTGTTTTGAGCGGCGGCGAAATGACGGCTGTCATCGGCCCCAATGCAGCCGGTAAATCAACGCTCTTCAAAAGGATCTCGGGTCTGCTCAAAGGTCCTGGAACTGTGGTTCTGGAAAACGCAGGCGATACCGCAGACAATGTGATCCGCTACATGCCGCAGGACACCAGCGCCAATGCGGTTCTCACCGTCTACGAGTCCGTGCTGCTGGCGGCCAAACAAGGTTCCGGCTGGCGTGTGTTCGATGGTGAACTGGCGGAAATCGATCAGATTCTGCATGCCTTGCAAATTACCGACCTGGCGTTCCGGAACCTTGGAGAATTGTCCGGCGGTCAGCGGCAACTGGTGTCGATTGCCCAGGCACTGGTCCGCGACCCAAAAGTGCTGCTGATGGATGAGCCCACCTCTGCGCTGGACCTTTACCGGCAGATCGAGGTGCTGACTTTCATGAAGAGGCTTGCGGCGCAAAAAGACATGCTGGTGCTGATCGCATTGCATGATCTCAATCATGCCTTGCGATATTGCCATAACACCATGGTTGTCGCATCCGGACGGTTGATTGCAGCAGGTCCCTCGGGCGAGGTGATCACATCGGATCTGATGCGCGATGTTTACCGGGTGGAAGCAAGGATTGAGAGCTGCTCGAAGGGCGAAAGTCATATCATCATCGATAGAGCTGCCGCCTGAGTAAAAGCTCATGTGTTGGATTATCAATCACCATCCGCTGCTCGGGTTCTGTGCCTTCCGGCCCGGAGATCAATGAAGCTTTTCGATCAGGCGTGATCTGGGAGACCCGCAGAGCTTGCGGCAGCTTCGGGAATCCGTCATCTTGATTCCGTTACGTTAAAGGAAATTATCCCGCGCATGGGCGCCGTCCCTTTGCTGCCCTGAAAGAAGAAGGCCGTGAGCGCACTATCGGACGCTGATCGTATCATTCTACGTCTGCTGCAGCAGAATGCGCGGGAACGCCTGGAAACGATCGCTCTGGAGACAGGCCTGTCGGTGGCGACTGTTCAACGACGGATCAGAAATCTGAAGGAGGATGGCGCGATCCTGGCCGAAAAGGCTCTTATATCTCCGGCTGCCGCGGGCTATGCGATGACTTTTCTGGTCCTTGTCGAGCTTGAACGTGAGCGGATCGATCAAATCGATGCCTTCAGGCGAAAGGCAAAAGCCGAGCCTCAGGTGCAACAATGCTATTACATCACAGGCGAGGCGGATTTCGCATTGGTCGCCCTGGCGCGGGATATGGCAGACTACGAGCAGCTGACCCAAAGGCTGTTTTTCCAGGATTCCAACGTCAAGAGGTTCCGGACTTCGGTGGTGATGGATCGCACCAAAGCCAGCATGAACGTTCCAATTGAGTGATAGATCACGGGTCTGCCATGCGACGCGATTGTCTCACCGGTGAATGATCGGAATCGTTTTTGGAGCCGAGCGGGTTAGAAGCTGCGCGCCACTGCCGGTCACAACCAGGTTTTCCTCATGAACCAGGGTCCTGTTACCATCTAGGGCAAGGGATGGTTCAAGCGTCAGAACCATTCCGGGTTCAAGGATTGTCCTGTCCGTTGCGGTGATCGACGGCCATTCTGTCAATTGCATTCCCAGCCCGTGTCCCATACGTCCAACATTACTGATGTTGCCGGCATCTCTTTGAAGTTCGCCTTGCATGGCACGGTAAAGGTCTGCGCAGGTCGCGCCGGGACGTGCTGCCTCGAACCCGGCGTCGCTGGCACTTAACAGCATCGCGTAAGCGTCTCCGGTTTCCGGGGGGACGTGACCGAAGGCAAAGTTCCGGTCGAAATCGCAGAAATAGCCATCGAACACGGCGCCAGTATCAAGCATCAAGATGTCACCTGCCTGCACGGTGCGCAGGGTGGGGGGGGAGATAATGTCACTATAACCACCTGGGCCAGATCCCCCGACCAGATAGTCGACATCGTCAATTCCATTTTGAAGACAATGAATTTTGAAAAGACGGAAGAGTTCAATTTCGGTCGTGCCCACCGAAATATGGTCCGGAAATGCCTCAAAAACATCAGAGACCACCGAGCAGGCATGGGCGATTTTTTCCACCTCTGCCGGTGACTTGGTCATCCGCAGCGCTTTCAGAATATCCGTAGCATCTGTGTAATCGATGTTCGGCTGGAGGGTTTGCAGCCGATGAAAGTCGGCTATTGGCATCCGCAAATGAGTTTCGGGGCCTTGGAGCATTCCCACGCGCGCGGTGCTTCCCACGAGTTCGTGCAAGGTATCGGCGAGCAGTGACACACCTTCGTCGTCAGGCTGGGGCGAGTGCCAGCTGCGGACATCCTGCAACCATGTTGCCATGAGGCA
>JBNKOQ010000239.1:0-5819 GCA_050294735.1 Roseibium sp.
TTTCCCGGGTAATTTCTCCTGGGCAGCGAATGGCAAGTCCGGGTCCGGGGAACGGATGCCGGCCGATAAAATGATCCGGCAGACCCAGCTCGCGGCCAAGTGCCCTCACCTCGTCCTTGAACAATTCGCGCAAGGGTTCGACCAGCTTCAGGCCCATCTTTTCCGGCAGGCCGCCGACATTGTGGTGCGACTTGATGGTGACCGACGGGCCACCCGAGAAACTGACGCTCTCGATCACATCCGGATAGAGCGTGCCCTGTGCCAGGAATTCCGCGCCCTCGATCTCGTTGGCGTGTTTCTGGAACACATCGATGAAGAGCTTGCCGATGATCTTGCGCTTGGTCTCCGGATCAGACACACCGTCCAGCTCACCGAGGAACAACTCCTGCTCGTCGGCATGGATGAGCTGAATGTTGTAGTGATCCCGGAACATGGAGACGACCTCTTCGGCCTCCCCCTGGCGCAGCAGCCCGTGATCGACAAAAACGCAAGTGAGCTGGTCGCCAATTGCCTCGTGGATCAGAACCGCTGCAACGGAACTGTCAACACCGCCCGACAGACCGCAAATGACTTTCTTGCTGCCAACCTGTTCGCGGATCTTGGCAATGGCGTCTTCACGGTAGGCACCCATGGTCCAGTCGCCCGTGAAACCCGCCAGCTTGACGAAGTTCTCGTAAAGCGTCTTGCCGTTGGGCGTGTGGTGCACTTCCGGATGGAATTGAACGGCAAAGAAATTGCGGGACACATCAGCCGTAATTGCAAACGGCGCGTTTGGCGAGGTTCCGTAAACCTCGAAGCCCGGCGCGATCCTGCTGACGTGATCGCCGTGGCTCATCCAGACCTGCTCTTTGCCACCGGCGAACCAGCCATCCAGAAGGACGGTCTTCTGATCGGCAGGCGTGACGAAGGCGCGCCCGAACTCCGCTGTGCCGCCTCCACCGGATATTTTGCCGCCATCGACCTGACCACCCAGCTGCTGCATCATCACCTGCTGGCCGTAACAAATGCCGAGGACCGGCACACCGAGCTCATACACTGACATGGGCGGACGCGGGGCCTCTTCCCGGGTCACCGAATCCGGGCCGCCCGAGAAGATCACCGCCTTGGGCGAAAACTCTTTCAGGAAGCCGTCCGTAACATTCTGGTACGGATGGATTTCGCAGTAGACATTCAACTCACGCAAGCGCCGCGCAATGAGCTGCGTCACCTGGGAGCCGAAGTCGATGATGAGGAGGCGTTCATGCTGGGTCATGGCAAGCTTCTAACCGTTTCGCGCCGCAAAATGAAGGCAAATTTAACTGCGGAAGCGGGCATTTTCACACACAATGACAAGTTCCCCAGCCTCGGCATGCCGCTCTTTTAGCCGGTAACAACTTTCTATCCATCTTGTTGAGCCCCTGTGTGCCCGCGTAACCTTTTCCCGGGCCCGTTCCGGATCTGCGATTCGGATATGGAATCCGGTCCAAGCTAGCCGGTGCGGCTTTCGAGCAAAAGACCGGCTGAGGACGGAAACCCGGCGAAAAGGTCATTTCGAATGGAAGGCCACATGACGACACCTGCCAGAGATGCTTTTGATTACGCCCTCGACTGTGAGCGCCGCGGTGACACACAGGCAGCGCTTTCAGCCTATTTGGATGCGCTGGACCGCGCTCCGGAAGACATGGAAATTGCCTACCGTACGGCAACAGCGTTGCTGCGTGCCGGGCACCTCGACGAAGCAGCCTCCCAGTTGCGCAGAATTGTGTTTGTCGAGCCGGATCATCTCCCGGCGCGGGCCAATCTCGGCAGCTGCCAGTTCTTGCTTGGCGACCTGGCGAATGCCGAATCTAATTTCCGCGAGGTGCTCTCGGCGGCCCCGGACAATCACAACGCCCTGTTTGGTCTTGCGACTGTTTGCCTGAAGCAGGACAAGCCGGACGCAGCCCTCGTTCCGGCGCAACGTCTCATGGAGCTCCTGCCGGAAAATGCTCCCGCCTTGACGCTCTACGCACAGGCCAGCGCCAGAGATCCCCAGGCATCGCGGGCAGCAGCGGCCTTTCGCAAGGCGTTGACCATCGACCGGTCCTACACACCAGCTTTAATCGGTCTCGCGGAGCTGTCGATCCGCAGGAAACGGTATGACGAAGCCCTGGAGCTTGCAGAAAAGGCTCTCAAACTCGCCCCCCGCACTGCAGATCCTCATCGGCTGCTGGCGGAAGCCTGTCAGGCCTCCGGCGATCTCAACAGAGCCCGGAAACACTATGCCGAGGCCCTCTCCATGCCAGGAGATGACAAGTTCGGATTGCTGGTTGCTTTGAGCGGCATTCATCGCAAGCTTGGCGAAGCGTCACCGGCGCTCATCCATGCCTATGAGGCCTGGCAGAAGGAGCCTGGCAGAAAAGAGGCGGGCAATGCCCTGGGGGCAGCACTCAAGAGCCTTGGCTACGCCAATGAAGCCCGTTCGGTATTGACTGCGGTTGCTCAAAAACGCCCCTTGGACATCGAGCTGACGCGGAAGATCGCCACCCTTGCTCACGAAGCCGGAAACACAGCCTCGCTGTTACCGCGGTCGGGCACACGAAGCGCCGGCAATACGCCGGACATGCCAAGCGCCGATGGAAGCGACGAAATTCAGGAACCTCAGGAAGAGCCAGACCAGGACGAAACGCCCTGACCTGGTTAAGCCGGGTTGAACCGGTGTTTGTTAGGCTGTTCGCTGAAGAAGAGCGAAGAAGAAGCCGTCCGTTCCGGTCGTTGCAGGGGTCAGAGTGATTTCACCCCGCTCCGAAACGTAAGATGGCTGGACATCCTGGCCAAACATCCCGTTCCAGATCGCCTGCGCCGAAACGGATGAGAAATTATCGTTCTCTTCAAGAAACCGTGTGATCTGATCCGTGTTTTCAGCTGGCAGAACTGAACAGGTAACGTAAGCGATCCGGCCGCCAGGTTTGACGAACTCCCGGGCTGAATCCAGAACCCTTCTCTGATCCGCGAGCCGGTCTTCAAGGGCCTTTTCCGTCAGCTTCCACTTTGAATCCGGCCGCCGGCGCCAGACACCGGTCCCCGTACAAGGAGCATCGATGAAAACCAGGTCCAGGTTGTCCTTGAGATCATCAAGAGACGAGCTGGCCGGGTCACGGACCTGAACATTTCTCACGCCGGAGCGCTGCAACCGTTCGTGAATTGGCGCAAGACGCATGCGATCCGCGTCGTAGGCGTAGATTTGGCCCTTGTTCTCCATGGCAGCTGCAAGAGCAAGTGTCTTTCCCCCGCCACCTGCACAGAGGTCCAGAACCTGCTCACCCGGCTTCGCGCCAGCAAGCGCCGCCGCGATCTGGCTTGCTTCATCTTGCAATTCGAACCAGCCCTTGCGGTAACCTTCTTCAGCCTGCACGTGGGGCATGCGGGCTGCGCCAGGTTTTGGTGCAATCCGGATCGCCGTTGGCGTGATGTCAGTTGGCGCAACACCAACATGCGCAAGACGCTTCAGCATCTTCTCGCGATCTGATTTCAAGCTGTTGACGCGCAGATCAATCGGCGCCCTGGAAGCGAGCGCCTTGCCTTCAGCAACCGCCTTATCGCCAAACGCCTTCTCGAACGACGGCCACAGCCAGTCAGGCACATCGGCAGCCATGTAACCGGAAAGCTGCTCATTCTCAGGAGCCGTTAGGGAAGCCTCTTCCGCCTCGTTCAACGGGGCTGGCGCATGATGATCCTCGGCCAGAACGGTCTTTAGTTTGTCGACGCCGTTCTCCCAGGTCAAAGCATAGGTCGCCAGCACCTGCATACGCGGATCCGAGGATCCGGTTCGCCCGGCCAGGCTCAATTTGTGCCGCAGAGCATCGAAGACAAGGTTCCCGATGACGGTTCGGTCCCCAGACCCCGCGAACCGGTGCGAAGTGCCCCAGTCCCTCAAGGCAAGCTGAACCGGCCGGTGGCGGGTTTCAACCTCGGTGAGAACCTCGATCGCAGCAGAAAGGCGGCCGCCATCTTTCATAAACTGAACTCCAGAGCTCCAGGCTGCGAATTACGCTGGCCGAGCTGTTGTTATTTTACACATTGGACGGGTAATTCGGGCTTTCCCGGGTGATTGTCACATCATGCGCATGACTTTCGCGCAAACCGGCCCCTGAAATACGGACGAAACGGGCTTTCTCCTGAAAATCCGCAACAGTCTTGCCACCGACATACCCCATTGCGGCCCGCAAACCACCCGCTAATTGATGAAGCACACTGGACAGCGGCCCCTTGTAGGGCACCTGCCCTTCAATGCCTTCCGGCACGAGCTTCAGACTGTCTCGCACTTCGGCTTGGAAGTAGCGGTCGGCCGAGCCCCGCGCCATGGCACCAACGGAGCCCATACCGCGATAGGATTTGTAGGAGCGTCCCTGATGCAGGTAAACTTCCCCAGGGCTTTCCTCTGTTCCAGCCAGAAGCGAGCCGATCATCACCGAAGATGCACCCGCGGCAACCGCCTTGGCCAGATCGCCGGAGAACTTGATACCGCCATCGGCCATAACCGGAACGCCGTGTTTGTTGGCTTCCTCGACAGACTCCATAATCGCCGTCAACTGCGGTACACCAACCCCGGCAACAATCCGTGTGGTGCAGATGGAACCAGGGCCAATCCCGACCTTGACCGCGTCGGCACCTGAATCGATCAACGCCTTGGTGGCTTCACCGGTCGCAACATTGCCGGCCAGAACCTGCACGGAATTGGACATGGCCTTGACCTTGGACACCATGTCCAGAACCTTGGCCGAATGGCCGTGAGCCGTATCGACGACGACCATATCGACGCCGGCGTCGATCAAACGCTCGGCGCGTGCCATGCCTTCTTCCCCGACGCTGGTTGCCGCAGCGACCAGCAACCGCCCTTGCGCATCCTTGGATGAATTCGGGTTCAGCTTGGCCTTTTCCATGTCCTTGACCGTGATCAGACCGATGCAGTTATCGGCCTTGTCGGTCACGAGAAGCTTTTCGATCCGGTGCTGATGCAAAAGCCGCTTGGCTTCTTCCTGGCTGACACCGTCGTTGACCGTGATCAGATTTTCGCGGGTCATCAGTTCATAGATCCGCTGTTCGGGATTCGATGCGAAACGAACATCACGATTGGTCAAAATACCGACCAGACGCCCGGTCACCTGCCCGCCAACGCCGCCATTTTCGACAACGGGAACACCGGAAATACCGTAACGCTCCATCAGGTCCAAGGCGTCTTTCAGGGTCGCATCCGGCCCGATGACCAGAGGGTTGACCACCATGCCGGATTCGAATTTCTTCACCATCCGCACTTCCTCGGCCTGCTGGTCGAGAGACAGATTCCGGTGGATCACGCCAATGCCACCGGCCTGAGCCATGGCAATTGCCAGCCGGCCTTCCGTCACCGTGTCCATGGCGGAAGAAATGATCGGCAGGTTGAGTTCCAGATCCCGGGTGACCCTGGACCGCAGCTCGGTTTGCGCCGGCATAACCTCCGAATGACCGGGGATCAGCAGAACGTCATCGAATGTGAGCGCTTCGGCTCCGGTCGACGGGACAAAAAATGAGGCCATTGCCAATTCCCCTTTTCAAAAATGCAAAAAAAGAACGCAAGATCTTGGGGTCTCTTGCATCCATCGAGTCGCTTCGGCACTGCCGGAGAAGTTGGCGCGGGTCAATAACATGCAGGTGACAGGAAGGAAAGCCCGCCGTTGATAAAAAGCACCGGCCTAGCTCACGCGGCGTCTGTGTTTTGCGGCAGTCACCCCTCAAAAACAGTATTCCGTGTTTTCTGTCACATATGGAGAAGCCCTGCCGGCCTAAGCATCGAACAGCCACTTTACTCAGTCCTGGAGGCA
>JBNKOQ010000240.1:0-5808 GCA_050294735.1 Roseibium sp.
GCGAAGGCTCCGTTCAAGCGTGGCAGAACCGCTGCAACAGCCGCCCTTGGTGCCAGCCCGTTGGCCAGTTCGGCGTTCACAAGATGCGCCACAACTTCCGTGTCTGTCTCTGTGAGAATATCAGCGCCGCCGGCTTTGATTTCGTCGCGAAGCCCCAGATAATTCTCGATAATGCCGTTGTGAACGACGGCAACTTTTCCGGCCATGTGCGGATGAGCATTCGCAACGGTGGCGGAGCCGTGAGTGGCCCAGCGGGTGTGACCAATGCCCGATGTGCCGCCGAGAGGTGTTTTATCAAGTACGGCTTCCAGGTTGCGCAGTTTGCCCTCGGCCCGGCGGCGGACCAGCCGTCCATCCTCGAGCGTTGCAACGCCTGCGGAATCATAGCCCCGGTACTCCAGACGCTTCAGCGCATCCACCAACCGCGGTGCAACATCAGTAGACCCGAGAATGCCAACAATTCCGCACATTAAATATTTCCTTGATCGCAAATGATTGCCCACCCATAGCGGAGGCAGTGCAAAGACCTGAAATCAATCCCTGTTTCAGATCATGACAGACGATGTAAGAGCGGTTTTATTCGGTTTCGGACATTAGAGATCGGATCAATTCTTGCCCGTTCGGGCAGCTTTTGCAGCTTTGAACCGCGATCTGAGCTCTTCCGCCCGTCCCGGCTTTTCCACCTGCCTGCCTCGTCCGATGGCCAGCGCATTGTCGGAGACCGGTTCGGTGACGACACTTCCGGCGGCAATATACACGCCCTCGCCCAGGGTTACCGGCGCCACCAATGTTGAATTCGAACCGATAAAGCTGCCCTTGCCGACAAGTGTCTTGTGTTTGCCGAAGCCGTCGTAGTTGCAGGTGATGGTCCCCGCCCCGACATTGGTTCCCGCGCCGATGGAGGCATCGCCTATATAGCTGAGATGATTGATCTTGGCCCCTGCCCCGATGGTGGTGTTTTTGATTTCGACGAAATTGCCCACATGGCTTTCAGCGGCAAGGCTGGCACCGGGACGCAGGCGTGCATAGGGGCCAACGGTTGACCCTGCGCCAACTCTTGCGCCTTCCAGATGACTGAAGGCCCGGATCACCGATCCCGTTTCAACATGAACCCCGGTGCCGAAAACCACGTTCTGTTCGATGGTTACATCGGGCTCGATCACAGTGTCATGAGAAAAGAAGACCGTCCCGGGCGCTTGGAGCGTGACACCTGCTTCCAAGGCAGCTGTCCGCATCCGGTTCTGGAATACCTCTTCGCAGATTGCCAGCTGCGCCCGGGTGTTGATGCCCTGAACTTCTTCCTCACCAGCTGCGACTGCAACAACGCTCAAACCCCGGGCATTGGCAATTTCCGGGGCATCCGTCAGGTAGTATTCCCCCTTGGCGTTGTCGTTGCCAATAGCTGTCAACAGATCTAGCGCCACTTTGCCGGAGAACCCCATGATGCCGGAATTGCAGAACGTTATTGTGCGCTCCGCATCACTCGCGTCCTTTTCCTCCCGGATCGCCAGAAGCTTTCCGCCATCGGTCAAAAGGCGCCCGTAACCGAACGGGTTAGCGGCCTCGAATCCAAGCACAGCGACATCGGCGCCACGGGCAAGTTCGCCCCTCACCTTGCCAATCGCGTCCGGGGTAACAAGCGGCGTGTCGCCGAATAGCACCAAAACATCGTCTTCGGGTGTTTCCAAAGCTGTTCTGGCAGAAAGGGCCGCATGGGCTGTTCCCAACCGGTCGCTTTGAATATGGCAGGTCGCGGCTGGCGCCATTTGAGAAACGAGCGTCTCAAGGGACTCCATTCCGGGACCAGTCACAACAGCTATCCTGTCGCTCTTTGCCGCCTCAAGCGTCTTCAACACGTGCCCCGCCAAGGGCAGGTTGCCGATCGGATGCATCACCTTCGGCAAATCCGAGCGCATACGCGTTCCAAGGCCTGCGGCAAGTACAATCGACAATAGACTGCGTTGAGACATGAGGACCCTTCCTGATGACGAAACCCGTTTCCGCCGCGCCCTTTATCCAGGTTACGCGAGACGGTTTTGTGCCGTCTGTATGCCCCGATCCACAGGACAATGGAAGAACCTAGCCATAAGCGGCGTCCCTTTCTTGTTCGTTAACTATAATTGCAGTCTGATAGGAGAGATCGTGAATAAGATTCGCAGGAACTCTAGGACTGCCGACGCGTGCCCGATAACAAGGCCAAACAACAAACACGGGACATCATCAAGGAGACGCTGACACCACAGCGGCTTTCCGTCATGTCGTGGGCATTTGCAGCCATTTTCTTCGGTTGCCTTGGTCTCGCGGCCTTTCACTTCGGCTATACAAATTCCCGTTCGTCCAATCTTTACGCTGGCGCCAAGCTGCCGCCAAGCGGCCCGATCAGCTCCACCGGCTCCATCGGTTTAAACGGACAGGACGTGTCTTTGGGCGTATTGCCGAGCCGGAATGGCAAGATGGTGACATCGGACGTGCAGATGGAAGGCGGACAGATCCAGACGTTGCAACTGGAACTCGTCGCCTTACGTCGGCGGCTGAGCATGCTGAGTGAGCAGAATCAGGCGTATTCGAGGAGGATTTCCGCGCTCGAAAGCACTTTGGAAAGCCAAAATGCCGAAGCGCCCGGGGACATGAATGTAGCCTCAGAAAAACCGGAAACAGCCGCGCGCCCTGAAACTCAGCAGGTCAGCAGTGCCCCCATGCCGCAAAAGCGGCCTCAGGCCGCAGCGGCCAGCACGGCGGTTGAAGTTGTCCCGGCGCCTGAAACCATGCCTGAACTTTCTGCGAAAGCCGAGAAGAAGGCGGTTGTGGGATCTGCTGAAAAAAAGACATTCGAGCCGGTAAGGTTCGTTCAGTTGCCGGAGATCTCGGACCAGCCGGTCACAACTGGGTCCATCAATCCCCAGCCTGTGCCGGAACCCTCCGAGCCGCTTCCGCTTCTTGTCGTGCCATCTACACCGTCAGGCCGTGTGTCGGGATCAGGAAAAGCGGCCATTGGACGGACGGACTTCGGCGCCGTTGTCGGGCGTTACGATACTCCGGAAGCTGCGGCCGAAGCCTGGCAGGCTTTCAAGACTGAGAACTCGGAGCGGATGCGGGACATCAGACCGGTGGTCACCGCTTCTGAAATGAACCCGGGGCAATTCGATTTGCTGGTCGGGCCCTTCGCGAATGCAGCCAATGCGGCGGTCGCCTGCCTGCAGTTGCTCGAAATAACCGACACCTGTCACCCGGCCCTTTTCATCGGCCAGGACCTGCCGGTCATCGCCAAAAACCAGAATTAGTTTGTTTTTTGGCGATTACCCGATGGTGCTAAACGCCGGGAAAGTTTCCAGCAGCCAATACGACAGAACCGCCATCTGCCCGGAGATAAACAGGATCCCGGTCAGCACAAGCACCACTCCCATTGCCTTTTCGACAAGGCCCATGTGCTTGCGGAACTTCTTCATAAACCCGAGGAATGGAGCGGCAAACAGGGCCGCAAGAAGAAATGGAATGCCGAGCCCAAGCGCATAGGCGCTGAGCAGAAGCGCACCCTTCGCAACTGTATCCTCTGAGCCTGCGACAAACAGGATCGCCGCCAGAATCGGGCCGACACAAGGTGTCCAGCCAAAGGCGAATGCCAAACCGATGAAATAAGCGCCGATCAGGCCAGCCGGTTTCTTGTCAACATGGACGCGGGCTTCCCGGTAAAGGAATGCCAGCCGGAAGATACCGAGGAAATGCAGACCCATGACGATAATCGCCACCCCGGCGATGTAGCCGAGAAACTGAATGTGCTGTGTGATGAACTGGCCAATGAAACTGGCGCTGGCCCCCAAAATAACGAAGACCGTCGAGAAGCCTGCGACGAAAGCGAGCGCTGCCACGAACACTTTCCGGGAGGCTGCCTGATCATCTCCCCCTCCTGTGAGTTCCTCGAGGGAGACACCAGCGAGAAAACCAAGGTACGGCGGCACAAGCGGCAGGACGCATGGAGAAACGAAGGACAGGAGACCGGCCAGAACCGCTCCCCAAATGGTGACATCATGCAGCATGAAATAAGATCTCTATCGTGTATCGTTCGGAACCCGGCAGGGTTTCGTCCAGGGCCATCACTGCCCTTCATAGACGACATTCTAGGGCGCAACAAAGACACAGACCTGTCACCTTTGCGAGAGACGTGTCGTCGCAGGTGGCAAAGCGAGCTTAATCGCGCACAACAAGAACCGATTGGCGGGCATGCCGCACCACACGCGCGGCATTGGGGCCCAGCAGATAGTCTTTCAGTTCAGGCCGGTGGGACGCCAGCACGATAAGATCGCAAGACAGCTTGTCGCCTGCCTTGTTGATCTCCTCGTAGATGGTGCCGTGGGCAATGTGCCCCTTCACCGGCACGTCACCATCGACATTTGCCGCGATAAAGGTCTTCAGCAACTCGCTTGCGGCCTCCAGAGCATCGCTTTCATAGTTCTTCGGAAAATAACTGCCGACGATGGACTTGCCAAAATCGGGAACCACCGAAACGACATGCAGCTCAGCCCCAAAAGTCCGAGCCATGGCTTCTGCTACGGGTAGCGCTTTCTTCCAGGAACTTTCTTCGGCCAGATCGACAGGCACCAATATAGACTTGTACATCGCCCTCTCCCCTAAAACGCCGGAACATCCGTACGCCGCCTCTGCAAGGCAATGATCAGCCCGAGCAGCAAAAGCGCTGGAATATAGAATATTTCCTTGGGCAGCCGGCCAGTTGCCTCGAGTTCGACCTTTTCGATGGTCACGGGTGTATCCGCGTAATAGTCGAATTGCCCCTGCACCTTGAGGTCGAGCCACTTGCCTGGGAAAGGCTCTTCCAGGACCGCAGCACCGTCCTGCTCATCCACCACCACACCGATCTTATCCAGTCGGCTTGCTCCGTCTGTTTTCTCCCCCATGGGAAGAACGACTGTCAGATAACTGATTTTATTCGCGTTGTTGTAGTCTGGCCCGCGCATGACCACTCTGAGTGTGCCATTTTCAGGGACGTCTTGTGCCAATACGGCAATTTCGGTCCCTGGGCGCTCCTCAAATGGTGCCTGTACGTAATCCAGCCAAAATCCGGGGCGGAACAGCGTCAAGGCAATCAACAGCAGGGCTGCAGATTCCCAAAGCCGGCTTTTGGCAAAGAAATAACCTTGGGTCGCCGCAGCGAACAACATCATGGCGAGAACCGCCACGACGAAGATGAACACAGCTTTAACCGGTCCAACATCGATGAGCAGAAGCTCTGTATTGAAGATGAAAAGGAACGGCAGCAGCGCAGTCCGGATATCGTAGGTGAACCCCTGAATACCGGTTTTGATCGGGTCGCCTTTCGAAATCGCAGCTGCCGCAAAGGCCGCCAGCCCCACGGGAGGCGTATCATCCGCCAATATGCCGAAGTAGAAGACGAACAGATGAACGGCCACCAGCGGCACAATCAGTCCGCTTTGAGCCCCCACGGACACAATCACCGGCGCCATCAAGGAGGAGACCACGATATAGTTCGCTGTGGTCGGCAGGCCCATACCAAGAACGAGGCTCATCACCGCCACGAGAAGCAGCATCAAAATCAGGTTTCCACCGGAGAGAAACTCGACAAACTCCCCGACGACCTGGTGAAGCCCTGTCAGAGAGACGGTTCCGACAATCACCCCGGCAGCACCGGTTGCAACCCCAATACCGATCATATTGCGGGCGCCCGCGATCATGCCGTCGACAAAATCCTGCCAGCCGTTTGCCAGTTCAGGGACCAGGTCTCCGGTCTTCCGCAACATGGCCTTTATCGGCCGCTGGGTCAGAACGATGACCACC
>JBNKOQ010000241.1:0-5791 GCA_050294735.1 Roseibium sp.
CCATCCCCGAAAGTGCATCCAGATCCGGCGCGCAGTGCTGTTCCAAGCCCTGTTCTATCGCCCTAAACCTGGACAGCAACGCCTCACCGAAGGACGTTAGCCGGCTGCCTCCGCCACCGCCCGCGCCCCCTTTTTCGGTCTCCACGACCATTTCCGCAAATTGCGTGTTCATGTCGTTGATGAGCGTCCAGGCGCGTTTGTAGCTCATGCGCAGCCGCTTGCCCGCCGCGCTGATCGAACCGGTTTCCATGATGCCCTGAAGCAAATCCGCCTTGCCCGGCCCAAATGCCACCCCCGGTGCCAGGACGATACGCAAGCGAACTTTTGGGAACTCCTGTGCCAATTATTCTCGCCTCACTGCTTCAAGACAGGCCATCACGATCTATCGTCTTTTCGCAGATGGAGACATAGACCGCTGGAAAGAGCAAGGACGCGCGCGCCTGCCAACAACACTCGAAAACTTCAGCCGATCTCAGATACTGACAGAGATTTACGTAAAAATTACGGAGTCAATGCCACAAGAGCCCATTGCTTTTAGCCACTGGAGCCCTCATTGACCCGCACATCGCAGCTACTTGAGACGATTTTCCTAGGGGCCTATGGCGTAGTCACGCATATCTACCGCCCTTTGCGCCATTTCGCAGGCGCTGCGGTGCTTGGGCTTTTTGCCCTGACGGTCGCCGCCGTCGTGATCATCTATCCGGTCTCGAACTGGGATATGGTCGCCTACACGGCGTCCATTCTGGAAGACAGGATCGCAGATCCTGTGGAGCTGCACGACCGCTCCTACGCGATCTTGAAGGAAAACGTCACTCCGGGTGAATTTCAGACACTCACCCAGGACCGTGAGTACCGCATCCGGCAGTATGAAGACCCTGCGGCTTTCGCCACAATGCTCGGCTTTTACCGGCTGAAGCTCGGATATATCGAAACGGCCCGGCTGCTGTCCGACTTCGTCAATCCTGTTGAGGCTCTGCGGCTGATCTCCATGGTCTCCGGACTTGCCATTGCCGCCTTGCTGCTGGTCTGGCTCGCCCGGCACAAGGCGCTCATGTACGGTCCGGTCGTTGTCGCCATGCTGATCACCGGCGATTACGGTCCGACAGCGGCGCTGCTATCGCCAGATCTCTTCGCGTCGTTCTTCCTGCTGCTGGCGGGGTTTCTCTACCTGGAACGGCAGGATATCGGGACTGCGCTTTGCCTGCTGGCGGCGCTCTTCATCCGACCCGATCATCTGGCCTTTATCGGTGTCTTTTTCGTTTTTGCCCTGATCTACGGGCCCGGCCGCTGGGTTATGACGGCAACTTTCATTGTTTCGGCCATAGCCTATTCCCTGATCCTGAAAGACGAAAGCCATCCGGGCTGGTGGATCCATCTCTGGTTCACTCACGTGGAATACGTGCCAACCCTGGAAGGTTTCGATCCGCCCTTCTCGCCGCTGATTTATCTGCAAATGCTGGTCCGCTCAACAGTGCGCTCGGTAATGAACCAGACCTGGCTAGCGGCGCTCTTCGCTCTCACAGTTTTCTTCGTCAAAGCGATCGACCCGGCGCGGATGGCGGAACGCTCACGCGTCCTGCTTTATGCCATCTTCACCTCGATCTGCGCCAAATACCTGGTTTTTCCGCACTTCGAGACGCGGTTCTATTTTCCCTATCTCATGCTCATGGGCATGATCCTGCTGGTGTCCTGGCACCAGCAGGAAACAACCGGGAAGCGCGCTATCCCCGCCGCCTGACTTCAGCGGCAAAGCAGCCTCTGCGGGCGTAATGCAGGTGGATGTAGTCGACCTCAGCGTTCTCGAACATCCGGGCGATCAGGCCATCGACCTCGCGCCCCTCGATGATATCCGCGTCAACCATGGCATGGCTGCTGTCAAACGCCCGGACCGACAAAAGCCGCGAAGCAATGCTTTCGGGAACCGTGTCCGGTGCGGGCTGCCCCGGCACAGCGCCCTCTTTCACGAAGATGGCGTGAGACGCGCGGTAAGGCGTGTCGTTCGGCTGATGCTCGTAATGCAGCAGAAAAACCTTCTCGCCCACCTCCGCGTCATCAAGGCTCACCCGGCAGGGAAAGCCGGGTTTGCTATCGGCGACGTAGGTCTTGATATGCCGCGCGGCGAGATCTTCCTCCGACAGGGAAGAAAGATAGGAAAAATCAGTCCCGGTAAGCGGGTGAATCTGAAAGGCCATGACTGTCTCCTCAATTGGCTGAGGCGACTGTAATCACGGCTCCCGGCCGGCACGACCCGATTTGCGAGCGGCGGCGTTACACCGCCTCAGCTTCCCGGACCGCCAGCTCAATCTCGTCGACAAGCGCCGGATCCAGATCCAGCCGCGCGGCAAGCATGGCCAGATAGGCCTGCTCGGCACGATGATCCGGGTCGATGGCCAGGCGGGAGGCCGCATAGATTTCCGCCGCATGTTCCGGTGTGTCCGCCGCTGCCACCACCCGATCCAGATCGAGGGGTGCACGCAACTCGTCCATCAGAAAGGCCTTGGCTTCGCTGTCGAGCCCGGCCTCATCCATCTTGGCGAAGATCTTGCCCTGTTCCTCCGCATCGATGTGGCCGTCAGACTTGGCGGCCGAAATCATCGCGGTCAAAAGGCTGAGCGCAAACGCGTTTTCCCCACCGCGCGCTTCCTGCGGATCGAAACCGGTGCCTTTCGGCGCATCCAGCGGCACGGGCTGATCCGCCGGATATTGCGGACGCTCAGCGCCCTGCTGGTTCGCCTGATAGCCCTGATATGCCTTGTAGGCGAGCCCTGCGACAAGGGCGAGGCTGCCGTATTTGACGGCACTGCCGCCAATCTTGCGGCCAGTCTTGGTGCCGAGCATCAAACCGGCGAGACTGCCCAGCGCCAGACCACCGCCCTGGGAAGAGAGGAAATCCTTCCCTTGAGCCAGAAGGTCATCGGTGCCCTCCTTACCTGTTCGCCGACCGCTGGCGCCGCCAGCAGCACCACCCAGAAACTGATCCAGCAAGGATTTGGCATCGAACATTTTGTAGCTCTCCCACAGGCGGCAAATGTCAGCCGCTTAAATCAAATCTTCTTCGATTTGGGGAAGTTCCCCAGCCGAGGCAAGGCTTTCTTGCCAAGTTTCTTCAAAGCGGCAGCAGATTATCGTCCTTCAGCGTCTCCATGGCGATAGATGAGCGGACATTCTGGACCACATCGTGGGGCAAAAGCTCATCGTTGATGATGCGGCTAAGCGCCTTGAGGTCCTTCACCACCACCTTCAGCATGTAATCCACGTCGCCGGTAAGCGTGTGCGCCTCCTGAACTTCCGGCATGGCAGTCACCATCTCCCGGAACCGGCGGGCGTTCTCCCGGCTGTGCGCGCCAAGTGTCACCCCCACATAGGCTGTCACCGTCAGCCCGAGCACATCCGGATCGAGGCTCGCCTTGTACCGGCGGATAACCTTCTCCTGCTCAAGCCTCTGACGGCGGCGGGATATCTGACTGGCAGACAGACCGATATGCTCTCCCAGCTCCTGATTGGTCAGCGCGGAATTCTCCTGCAAAACGCGCAGAAGCTTCAGATCGAACCCATCCAGTGCAACAACCATGCGTCAAACCGCTCTAATTCAGATTATTCATGCATCATAATACGGAATTCTACGCGCTTTGCACACACATTGCGCGCATAAACGCGCACTCTGGTCACACGATGTGAAACGACAGGAGGAACCAATGGGTCCGTTTCCGCACGACGCGCCAGCCGCGCAGATTTCCAAAGACAATCCGGCCGGAACCGATGGCTTCGAATTCGTCGAATTCTCACACCCCGAACCGGAAAAGCTTGCAGAGCTGTTCACCCGCATGGGCTACACCGAAGTGGCCCGGCACAAGACGAAAAAGGTCTCCGTCTGGCGCCAGGGCGATGTGAACTATCTGATCAACGCGGAACCCGGCAGCCATGCCATGCGGTTTGTCGATGAGCATGGTCCCTGCGCGCCCTCCATGGCCTGGCGCGTTGTGGATGCGGAACACGCTTTCAACCACGCCGTGGCAAAAGGCGCAGAGCCCTATACCGGTGATGACAAGGCACTCGATGTTCCCGCCATCGTCGGCATTGGCGGGTCTCTGCTCTATTTTATCGATACCTATGGTGACAAAGGCTCCGCCTATGATGCGGAGTTCGACTGGCTCGGTGAGCGCAATCCGAAGCCGGATGGCGTTGGCTTCTATTATCTCGACCACCTGACCCATAACGTCTACCGCGGCAACATGGACAAGTGGTGGGCGTTCTACCGCGAGCTTTTCGGCTTCAAGCAGATCCACTATTTCGACATTGACGGTCGCATCACCGGCCTTGTCAGCCGGGCCATCACCTCGCCCTGCGGCAAGATTCGTATTCCTTTGAACGAGTCCAAGGACGATACCAGCCAGATCGTCGAATATCTGAAGAAGTACAAGGGCGAAGGCATTCAGCATATCGCCGTCGGCACGGACGGCATCTACGATGCCACCGACAAGCTTGCCGCCAATGGACTGAAGTTCATGCCTGGCCCGCCAGAGGTCTATTACGACAAGAGCTTCGACCGGGTGCATGGCCACGACGAACCCATCGAGCGGATGAAGAAACACGGCATCCTGATCGACGGGGAAGGGGTGATCGACGGCGGCATGACCAAGATCCTCTTGCAGATCTTCTCGAAAACCGTCATCGGGCCGATCTTCTTCGAATTCATCCAGCGCAAGGGCGACGAGGGCTTCGGCGAAGGCAACTTCCGCGCCCTGTTCGAGAGCATCGAGGAGGACCAAATCCAGCGCGGCGTCATCAAGGTGGATGCGGCAGAGTAGGGTTTCTCTCCCGGAGTTCAAACCGCTCTCAAAAGAAAAAAGGGAGAGGCACCCAGTGCCCTCCCTTTATCGCTGAAATACAACCGCCGAAGACAGCCCAAACCGGGCCTAGGAATTCACCTTCGCTTCAAGCACGTCCCAGACCTTGGCCGCAATGTCCGGGCCGCCGAGTTTCTTGACGGCGCGGATGCCTGTCGGGGCGGTGACGTTGATTTCAGTCAGCTTGCCATCAATGACGTCGATGCCGACCAGAATCAGGCCTTTTGCCTTCAGCGACGGGCCGAGACGGGCGCAGATTTCGCGCTCCTTGTCCGTCAATTCGCTTTCCTTCGCCGCACCGCCGCGCACCATGTTGGAGCGCAGGTCTCCCTCGGCAGGTACCCGGTTGACCGCACCGGCGAACTCACCATCGACCAGCAGGATGCGCTTGTCGCCGTGCTTCACATTCGGCAAGAACTGCTGAATGACCCAGGGTTCGCGGAAGGTCGCTGCGAAAAAGTCGTAGAGCGAGCCGTAGTTCAGATCATCCTGGGTGATCCGGAACACCGCGGCTCCGCCGTGCCCGAACAATGGCTTCATGACGATATCGCCGTATTCGGCGCGGAACAGGTCGATCTCAGACCGGTCACGGGTGACGAGCGTCGGCGGCATCAGATCGGCGAATTCGGTGACGAACAGCTTTTCCGGCGCATTGCGCACTTCCGCCGGATCGTTCACCACCAGCGTATTGGGGTGAATTTTTTCCAGAATATGGGTGGCGGCGATGTAAGAAAGGTCAAACGGCGGATCCTGCCGCATGAGCACCACATCCACATCGGCCATATTGAACCGCTTCCTCTCCCCAAGGGTGAAATGGTTCCCCACTTCGTCGCGCACGTCCACAGGCTCAAGCCCGCAGAAGACCTCGTTGCCGATCATCGCCAGCCGGTCGGGTGTGTAGTGATAGAGCTCATGGCCGCGCGCCTGCGCTTCCAGCATCAGCG
>JBNKOQ010000242.1:0-5748 GCA_050294735.1 Roseibium sp.
GACAACATCGGCGCGCTGATCCGCGGTGTCGCCCGTGAAGAAGTTGAGCGTGGCCAGGTTCTTTGCAAGCCGGGTTCTGTGACCCCGCACACGAAGTTCAAGGCTGAGGCTTATATCCTCACCAAGGAAGAAGGTGGCCGTCACACGCCGTTCCTCACCAACTACCGCCCGCAGTTCTACTTCCGGACAACGGATGTGACCGGTGTGGTGTCCCTGCCTGAAGGCACGGAAATGGTGATGCCGGGCGACAATGTGTCGGTCGAAGTGGAACTGATCGTGCCGATCGCCATGGAAGAAGGCCTGCGCTTCGCTATCCGCGAAGGTGGCCGTACCGTCGGTGCAGGCGTCGTCGCTTCCATCATCGCGTAAGAATTCGAATGCCAGGCAGGTTTGCCTGCCTGGCATTTGTATGGTCTTGAAGCTTGCTTGAAGTGAGTGGAGAGGCTATCAGGAGCAAGGATCGCCTAGGCGATTGTCTTGAAGGGGTATAGCTCAGTTGGTAGAGCGACGGTCTCCAAAACCGTAGGTCGCGGGTTCGAACCCTGCTGCCCCTGCCATTTTTGCTCTTGATCATTGGCTCCCGAGAGCTTAAAGACTTGTCTCGGTGAGGCGCGCGGAGATTTCTGCGCGCCCACTCGTATTTAACGGACCGGAATCGGAATGGCCAAAACCAATCCCTTTACATTTGCGCAGCAGGTACGCTCAGAGGTGTCGAAAGTCACCTGGCCGACGCGGCGCGAAACCGCAATCACAACAGTCATGGTGTTTGTCATGGTGACGATTGCGTCGATTTTCTTCCTGCTCGCAGATCAGCTGATGGGTTGGGGGATTGGGTTGCTTCTCGGTGTCGGCGGTTAAGTCTGCCAGGCGGTTGCGAGAAATCTAGAAGAATTATAGAAGCGGATCTGAGGGTTATGGCCAAGCGCTGGTATATTGTGCATGCCTATTCGAATTTTGAGAAGAAGGTCGCCGATTCCATTCGCGAGAAGGCAGAGCAAAAAGGTCTGAGCGATCTTTTTGAGGAAATCCTCGTCCCGATGGAAAAGGTCGTTGAAGTGCGCCGTGGCCGCAAGGTTGATGCAGAGCGCAAATTCTTCCCCGGTTACGTTCTGGTGAAGATGGAAATGACCAATGAGGCGTTCCACCTGATCAAGGACACACCGAAAGTCACAGGCTTTCTGGGGTCCGATCAGAAGCCGATGCCGATTCCGGAGCGGGAGGCATTGCAGATCCTTCATCAGGTGCAGGAAGGTGTCGACCGTCCGAAGCCTTCGGTTACCTTCGAGGTTGGCGAGCAGGTGCGCGTCTCCGATGGTCCGTTTGCATCCTTCTCCGGTCTGGTTGAAGAGGTCGATGACGAACGTGCGCGCTTGAAGGTGGCGGTCTCGATCTTTGGCCGTGCAACGCCGGTCGAATTGGAATTCGCTCAGGTCGACAAGCTTTGATTTGAGTGTATGTGCGCTGCATTGCTGCGGCGCATTCGTGTGTCCTGACCGGGTTCGCCGGCAGGGCGGAAAGTCGGTGGAAGGTCGTGGCGTTCATCGCCGGATGCCAGTAAGGCCAGACCACCAACTCCTTTGATGTTCCGGGAGTGACTGGAACAGGCTCTATTGGAGAGAGAAATGGCGAAGAAAATTGATGGCTACCTGAAGTTGCAGGTACCGGCAGCGTCGGCGACCCCGTCGCCCCCTATCGGTCCTGCGCTCGGTCAGCGCGGTCTGAACATCATGGAATTCTGTAAGGCGTTCAACGCGCAGACCCAGGATGTTGAAAAGGGCGCTCCGTGCCCGACCGTCATTACCTATTACTCAGACAAGTCCTTCACTTTCGAAGTGAAGACGGCACCGGTCAGCTTCTTCCTGAAGAAAGCCGCCAAGCTGCAGAAGGGGGCTGCGACCCCGGGTCGCGGCACAGTCGGTTCCGTCAACAAGGCTCAGGTTCGCGAGATCGCTGAAGCCAAGATGAAGGATCTGAACGCCAACAACATCGAAGCAGCAATGCTGATGGTTGAAGGCTCTGCCCGTTCCATGGGCCTCGAGGTTACGGAGTAAGGTCATGGCGAAGGTAGGAAAGCGCGTTCGCGCAGCTCGCGAAGGTCTTGATCGCGATAAAAACTATGCTCTGGATGAGGCTCTTGGCCTGATCAAGGAACGTGGCACGGCAAAGTTCGACGAAACTGTCGAAATTGCTATCAACCTTGGTGTTGATCCGCGTCATGCGGACCAGATGGTTCGTGGCGTATGCGTTCTGCCGAACGGCACCGGCAAGTCGGTCCGTGTTGCGGTTTTTGCCCGTGGCGACAAGGCTGAAGAAGCCAAGGCCGCCGGTGCGGACATCGTTGGTGCGGAAGAGCTGGTCGAGGAAGTTCAGTCGGGCAAGATCGATTTCGATCGCTGCATCGCGACTCCGGACATGATGGCGCTGGTCGGCCGTCTCGGTAAGGTTCTTGGCCCGCGCGGCCTGATGCCGAACCCAAGGGTCGGAACGGTAACCCCGGACGTCAAGGCTGCGGTCAATGACGCCAAGGGCGGCGCTGTTCAGTTCCGCGTTGAGAAGGCCGGTATCGTTCACGCTGGAGTTGGCAAGGTGTCCTTTACCAAGGAAGCCCTGCTGGAAAACGTCAAGGCTCTGATCGATGCGATCCAGAAAGCCAAGCCGACTGGTGCCAAGGGATCTTACCTGAAGCGCATTGCCCTGTCGTCGACAATGGGCCCTGGCGTGAAGGTCGATCTGGCATCGATCGCCGGCGAATAATCCGCCTGGCGGATTGCTACAAGTTTCCGGCCGGGTAACCGGTTGGATTTGATCCGGCGGGAAATCGCCGGATCACCCTGTCCGAGACTGCAGGTGCCGGGAAGCCGGTTTAAGCCAATTGGGCCTGCATAGATGGGTGAGAACCGGATTGTCCCGATTGGGAGAAAATGGTTCGAACCGAGCCTTGCCGCGCTGCCTGCGTGAGTGAGGGGACAGGACCCCTGAGCGTCGTTTGCAGACGTCCCCGGGTTCGGGAACCGAATGTGAGCGGCAAAGGCAAACCGGCGGTGGCAACACCGCCAAATGGAGAAGGCAAGTGGAAAGAGCGGAAAAGCACGAGTTCGTGACAGCCCTCAACAACGAGCTGGGTAACACCGGCGTTGTGGTTGTTGCGCACTATGCAGGTCTTTCGGTTGCGCAGATGACGACGCTTCGTTCGTCGGTGCGTGATGCCGGTGGCACTGTCAAAGTGGCAAAAAACCGCCTTGTGAAACTTGCCCTTCAAGGCACGGAACTGGAGCACATCTCCGACCTGTTTACAGGCCCGACCGTGATCGCCTATTCGGACGATCCGGTTGCAGCCCCGAAAGCAGTCGCGGATTTTGCCAAGGCTAACGACAAGCTCGTGATCCTCGGCGGTGCTCTTGGCTCCACCAACCTGAACCCGGAAGGGGTCAAGTCTCTGGCTACCATGCCGTCGCTCGACGAGCTGCGTGCAAAGCTGGTTGGCATGATCCAGACCCCGGCGACCCGTATCGCCCAGGTTGTCAACGCACCGGCCGGGCAGCTTGCCCGCGTTTTCGGCGCGTACGCCAAGAAGGACGAGGTCGCATAAGGCGCCCCAAACACACTGTCTGTAACCAATTACTGGTTCGAACTTTAAGGTACTGAGAAAATGGCTGATCTTAACAAGCTCGTTGACGAACTGTCTGAACTGACCGTCATGGAAGCAGCTGAACTGTCCAAGCTTCTGGAAGAGAAGTGGGGCGTTTCCGCCGCTGCTCCTGTTGCTGTTGCTGCTGCTGGCGGCGCTGGCGATGCAGGTGCTGCTGCAGAAGAAAAGACTGAATTTGACGTGATCCTCACCTCCGCTGGTGACAAGAAGATCAACGTCATCAAGGAAGTCCGCGCAATCACCGGCCTTGGCCTGAAAGAAGCCAAGGAGCTCGTCGAAGGCGCTCCTAAGGCTGTCAAGGAAGGCGCTTCCAAGGACGAAGCTGAAGAACTGAAGAAGAAGCTTGAAGAAGCTGGCGCTTCCGTAGAGCTGAAGTAATCGGGTTTTAAAACCCTTGCGGTCCCGGATCCCCGGGGCCGCAGTCTTGCCCCGGCGGGTTTTCCCGTTTCCGGGGTAAATGTCCCACTAGGGGGACGGCTTTCCGAAGCGCCTGGGCCTTGGCCCGATTGGATAAGGGGCGTTTCGGCCAGCCGTTACCCGGCCGATACGAGGAACGACAATGACCCAAACGTTCAACGGTCGCAAAAAGGTCCGGAAATACTACGGATCAATCCGCGATGTCGCGGCCATGCCCAATCTCATTGAAGTGCAGAAGGCGTCTTATGACCAGTTTCTGCAGGTCGATGAAATGCCGGGTGGTGGTCGTAAGGTTGATGGCCTTGAAGCCGTTTTCCAGTCCGTGTTTCCGATTTCTGATTTTGCAGGTACCTCTCTTCTGGAATTCGTGTCCTACGAGTTCGAGCAGCCGAAGTATGATGTTGAAGAGTGCCGCCAGCGCGGCATGACTTTCGCGGCGCCGCTGAAGGTCACCCTGCGTTTGATCGTGTTCGATGTCGATGAAGACACCGGCGCGAAGTCCGTCAAGGACATCAAGGAGCAGGACGTCTACATGGGCGACATGCCGTTCATGACCGAGAACGGTACGTTCGTCGTGAATGGCACGGAGCGTGTTATCGTTTCCCAGATGCACCGTTCACCGGGCGTCTTCTTCGATCATGACAAGGGCAAGACCCACTCGTCCGGCAAGCTGCTGTTTGCCGCCCGTGTGATCCCTTATCGCGGCTCCTGGCTCGATATCGAATTCGATGCCAAGGATATTGTGCATGCGCGGATCGACCGCCGCCGCAAGATCCCGATGACATCCCTTCTGATGGCTCTTGGCCTTGATGGCGAAGAGATCCTCAACACATTCTACAAGCGGATTGAATACACCCGCAACAAGGATGGTTCCTGGCGGATGCCATTCGATGGCTCGCGGCTGAAGGGCACAAAAGCCTCCTTCGATCTGGTGGATGCGGACAGTGGTGAGGTCGTCATCGAAAACGGCCGCAAGATCACAGCCCGTACGATCAAGCAGCTGGACGAAAAAGGCGTCACCGCGCTGAAGGTGACCGATGAAGATCTTCATGGTCATTATCTGGCTGAAGACATCGTCGATGGCACATCCGGTGAAGTGTTCGCTGAAGCCGGCGACGAAATCACTGGCAAGCTTCTCGAGGATCTGGTCGAGCAGGGCTATAGCGATCTGCCGATCCTGGACATCGATCACATCAACACCGGTCCTTATGTCCGTAACACGCTTGCCGTTGACAAGAACGAATCCCGCGAGGATGCGCTCTTCGACATCTACCGTGTGATGCGCCCGGGCGAGCCGCCCACCATCGATACGGCAGAAGCGATGTTCAACTCGCTGTTCTTCGACTCCGAGCGCTACGATCTCTCCGCGGTTGGCCGCGTGAAGATGAACATGCGTCTTGATCTCGAATGTGAAGACACGGTTCGGGTTTTGCGCAAGGAAGATATTCTGGAAGTCATCCGGGTTCTTCTGGAGCTGCGCGACGGCAAGGGCGAGATCGACGACATCGATAACCTCGGCAACCGCCGTGTTCGTTCGGTCGGCGAGCTGATGGAAAACCAGTACCGTGTTGGCCTTCTGCGCATGGAACGTGCGATCAAGGAGCGTATGAGCTCCGTCGAGATCGATACGGTGATGCCGCAGGATCTGATCAACGCCAAGCCGGCTGCCGCCGCGGTTCGCG